>CANTWP010000053.1 GCA_947853245.1 uncultured Bacilli bacterium
TGATTTGCCACATCTTCTTATTCCAGTTACAACTTTAATTAATTCCTTATCTTTAAAATCTTTTAATATTTTTAAATATTCTTCTCTTTGTATCATATTTCATCACCAATTTAATTCTATATCAATTTTGCATAAATGTCAACTTTTTTTGCAGTGTTAATGCAAAAACTTCTTGTTTTTATACATTTTTTGCAACTATATTTTTTGCGTTAAAATGCAAATTTTTATATTTTTTAGTAATTTTTTGCATATGCATTTCAAAAAATATAGGTATATCAGAAATATGTGTAACAATTATATTCACATTCAACATCATATTTTTTAGTATATTTACTGCTTTTTCCTCTAGTTATAGTAATGGTATCATTTATTAGACAGTAAGGTGAATTGGTGTGACTGATACACCTTGACCAAAAGCTGTGGTTGCAAGTTCCAAATCTCCAACTCTATCGAGTTTAAACATGATACCTGAACTTTCACCATTTAAATCAACACCCGTTTTTTTACCAAAACCGAATAGATCTAAATAATTAAATAATTTTTCTTTACCAAGTCTTAAACCTAAATTTACA
Organism: uncultured Bacilli bacterium; assembly: GCA_947853245.1. Taxonomy (GTDB): domain Bacteria; phylum Bacillota_I; class Bacilli_A; order RF39; family UBA660; genus SIG204. The sequence goes on from CANTWP010000053.1 coordinate 573, forward strand.
AAGCCTGGGTTACAAGAGTTTTCCACTACTTGGAGATATGTTTGATCACCATGACCACCATGTTTCCAACAATGAATAGTCGCATTACTTACTTTAACACTACCTGAATCATAAAAATGTTCATTATCTAAATCAACGATCTTTTCTTCTAAAGAAGCCGCAAGTGTCACTATTTTGAAAGTTGAACCTGGTTCGTAAGTAGCCCAAATAGGTAAATTTCTATTAATCTCTTCTACAGTATAATCTTGATAATTACTTGGCGAAAAAGTAGGACGACTAGCTATAGCAAGTATTTCTCCGCTATTTGGATCCATTACTATTCCAAGTGCTTGTTCTGGATTATATTTAGTAACAGCATTATCAAGTTCTCTTTCTAACGCAGCCTGAATTTCATAATTAACTGTCAAAGTCATATTAATACCATCTTGAGGTTCCTCGTATATTTCAGTTAAATTTAACTTTTGACCTTTAGCGTCACTAAAATATTTAATTGCACCATATTCTCCAGTTAAATATTCATCATACATTAATTCTAAACCACTTAAACCTTGATTATCAATTCCGACAAAACCAATTGTATGCGAAAGTAAAGTATCATAGGGATAATATCTTTTTGATTCTTTAATTAAATATACACCAGGTAAATTGAGATCACTTATTTTATCAGCAATATCATAAGATAACCGCCTTCCCTCCGGATGAACCCTTTCAATCGAAGTTCTTTTACTTACATGTCCTAACATATCTTCATAGCTAGTACCTAAAATATCACTAATCTGTCTAGCAGTGCCTTCTTTATCTACTATTTGATTAGGTATTACTATCAAAGAAGTAGTAGTTACATTATCAGCAAGTACTATACCATTTGTATCATAAATAATACCGCGATTACTTTCAATTGGCAAATTTCTACTCCATAAATCACTAGCATAACTATTTAATTTTTTATAATCTACTACTTGGATATAAAATACTTTAGCTACTATTAATATAAATAAAAATACAATTACAAGAAGAATAATTTTTTCTCTTTTATGAATACTCTTAAAAAACATGTTATCACCAATATAAGTGTATGTCCAAAATCACAAAATTATCATTTTAATATTATATCAAGTGACATTCTTTTATCACTATAATAAGTTTATTATAATAAACCACTATCTGACATAAATATTATCAATATTAATATATAAGATAAATTTTATATTAATGTTAAAGAAAAAACAGATTATTCATCTGTCTTAGATCTGTTAGTGGACAGAAATGTAACCTTTTCAGCAACTACCTCTGTAGTATATTTTCTATTACCTTCACTATCTTCGTAATTACTAGTTTGAATACGACCCTTAATTCCAACTAAGTCACCTTTTTTACAATATTCAACAGTATTTTCCGCAATACCGCGCCATAATGTACAATTGATAAAATCAGTTTCATACTCACCACTAGCATTTTTAAAGCTTCTTGGAACAGCTAATGTTATATTAGTTAATTTTCCTCCTTTATCTGTTTCTTTTAATTCTGGATCTTGTGCAATCCTTCCCACTATAACAGCATTATTTAACATATTTATCCCTCCCGAAATAATAATACTAAATAAATAAAATAACTACAAATAAATCTTTTTAGATAAGAAAAAAGAAAATAACTCTCTTTTTTAATATTGTTAAATGCAAAACTAAAAATTCATAAATATTTATATTGAAATAATAAAGTTTATATTAAAAATAATTTTTTAATAAAGCATTTAACTCAACTGCATATTCCATAGGGAGTTCCTCACGAAATCTTTCAATAAACCCCATGATTAATAACTCCTTAGCTCTTTCTTCTGGAACACCTCTACTCTTAAGATAAAACAATTTCTCTTCATCTATTTTTGCTACGATTGCTTCATGCTCTAGAATAGAGCTAGCATTAGATACCTTATTCTTAGGAATAGTGTCACTCTTAGATTCTTTATCTAATATAATCGTATCACATTTAACTGTACTCTTAGAATTAATAGCATCCTTAGAAATATTAACTGTACCACGATAATTAGCAATTCCTCCATTAGCAGCAATTGATTTACTAATAATATTACTCTTAGTATTAGGAGCTAAATGAATCATTTTAGCGCCAGTATCTTGATATTGATTATGACTTGCTACTGCAATAGAAATACAATTACCTATGGCACTCTCTCCTACTAAAATACAAGATGGATACTTCATATTAATCTTAGAACCAATATTACCATCGATCCACTCCATTGTTCCCTTTTCTTCAACAATAGCTCTTTTTGTAACTAAGTTATAAACATCACTTGACCAATTTTGAATCGTAGTATAACGACACTTAGCACCCTTCTTTACATAAATTTCAACTACTGCCGCATGTAAAGAATCACTCGTATAGGTAGGTGCGGTACACCCCTCCATATAATGCAAATCACTATATTCATCAACTATAATAATTGTTCTTTCAAATTGTCCCATATTTTTACTATTAATTCTAAAATAACTTTGTAAGGGGCGATCTAACTGCGTATAAGGTGGTATATATATAAAAGTACCTCCACTCCATACAGCACCATTTAAAGCAGTATACTTATTTTCATCATATTTAACTAAATTATTAAAATATTCTTTAAATAGATCAGGATACTTTTTTAAAGCTGTATCCGTATCACAGAAGATAATATTTTTATCTTCTAATTCTTTTAGCATATGATGATATATTACTTCACTCTCATATTGGGCACCTACTCCCGCTAAATACTTTTGCTCTGCTTCTGGTAAGCCTATTTTATCAAAAGTATCTTTAACATATGTCGGAATATCTTCCCACTTATTATGAACTTTATCACTAACTCTTTTATAATAATTAATTATAGAAAAATCAATATTTAACTCTGGACCAAAAATTGGATTTGGTGTATCTAAAAATTTCTGATAAGCCTGAACTCTAAATTCGGTCATCCACTTTGGTTCATTTTTTAATTTAGATATTTCTTTTACTTTATCTATACTTAAATTTTTTTCTTGCATAAAATCACCATGTAAATATTATACTATATTTTTATATAAAACAAAAAGAAAGTGTTTAACTTTCCTTTAATTTTGATTTTTATTTATAATTTTCATCTGATAATGCTTATTGTCTTCTTTATTATAATTATTTGCAGCTTTAGTAGCCATGTAATTTAAATAAAAATTATATAATTGATTTGCTGTTTTAACTCTTTCTTTACCAACTTGTAAAGCATAATAAGTTTGAATTTTGATATCATCCTTATCTTCAATGATTCTTCCATAAGAATCTTTTTGAATAATATGATAACATTCTCCCGTAAATATATCTACTGCAGTTTGTTTTTCTTCATCTATGATGCAAGTAATGTATTTCATAGTTTTTTCATCTAACTCTAATAGAATTGTAATTCGTGGTCGGCCATCTTCGTTAGCAGTTACTCCTCCAGTTTCCATATTTCCAGAGAAACAGCCAATTCTTACCATTCTTAAATCATGATCTTTCAGCATTTTTATTATCCCCCTCTAATATTTTTGAAACTCCCCACCATGGAAGTAAGGCGCATTTTTTACGATTTGGTTGACGACATATATCATCATATACTACAGCTTGTTCTAAAACTTCACTATTATATTCATGTTCATCTATCATATTATAATAATTATTAATAATATATCTAGCTTCTTCAATTGTTTTACCAACTAGTGTTTCGATCATTATTGAAGTTGCGCTAGTACATATTGCACAAGCTTCACCGTCAAATCTTATATCTTTAATCTTTTTGTCATCTAGTTTAATCATTAAATTAATTTCATCAATACAACTTTCACTGTTCATATTAATTTTTATATATGTTTCATCTTCAATCAATCCTTTATTTCTAGGAGATTGATAGTGATCTAAAATAATGCTCCGCTTTAAGTTGTTATCCAATTATATCACTTCACTTTTCTATTTACTTTCGCAAGTTCCCTCTCCAGGATTTTCTCCTTCTACATATACCTTATCTACAATAGCACAAGAAGCCTTTGTCATTGCATCCTGTAGATATCCACCAAACATCTTCACTATGCTAATTACAATTACACTAATAACCGCAATAATAAGTAAATATTCAACTAGTGCCTGCCCCCTATTATTCATTAATTTCATAACTTCTCTCCCATCTATTAATAGTTTATAATTTTTTTTATTATTTGTCAAATTATATCGAATATGCTAAAATGTTGATGGTGATGCTATGAAAACATGCATAAAATTTAATGATCGATTTAAAGGATTAATGTTTAAAAAATATATTGACAACGACTATTTATTTTCTAAATGTAAGTCAATTCATACATTTTTTATGAAGATAAATATCGATGTGATAGCTCTTAATAAAAACGGTCAAATTATTAAAATTTATAAAGATGTCCATCCTAATAAAATTATATTAGCGCCTAAAAATACTTATTCTATTTTAGAAACTAAAACTAATTCAAACTATAAAATAGGAGATATTATTAAAGAAGCTAATTTTAAAGAAAAAGAATCGTCTAAAGAGAATTTATAAATGTTCACTTTAAATGATTCTTTTATTTATACTATTCTTTGAATTCAAATTCAAAATCTAAGATTCTAATATTGTCGCCTTCCTCAGCACCTAATTCTCTTAATTTATCATCAACACCTAATTTTCTTAATTTATTAGAAAATCTTAAAACTGATTCATCCGAATTAAACTTAGTCATCTTAAATAATTTTTCAACGGTATCACCTTTAATAACCCAAGTTTTATTATCTTTAACAATTGTAAAAGGTTCTTTTTCTTCAAATTTATAAAAAACATGGCTTTCAAATTTTTCTTCTGTATATAATGGTTCTTTCTGAATATTATCAAGCATATCTGCTAATTCATCAATTACTTTATCTAAGCCTTGATTTAAAGCAGCACTAATTTGAAATACTTTAGCATCTACTTTAGATTCAAATTTCTTTAAGTTATCTAAAGCTCCATCTATATCCATCTTATTAGCAATTACTATTTGTGGTTTATCTAATAAAGAAGCATTAAAGTTTTTTAATTCATTATTAATCGTTACATAATCCTCATAAGGATCTCTTCCTTCAAAACCACTCATATCAATTACATGTGCAATTACTCTAGTTCTTTCAATATGACGTAAGAAACGATCTCCTAATCCTTCTCCCAAAGAAGCACCCTTAATCAAACCTGGTAAATCTGCTACCACAAAAGAACGATTACGGCTAGCTCTTACCACTCCTAAATTTGGTGTAAGTGTTGTAAAATGATAAGCAGCAATTTTAGGCTTAGAAGCTGAAATCATCGAAATAATCGTCGATTTTCCAACACTTGGCATACCAACTAATCCAACATCCGCTAATAACTTCAATTCTACTTTAACTTTACGTATTTCACCTGGTTCACCATTTTCACAAAAACTAGGAGCTGGATTAGAATGCGTTGCAAAAGCCATGTTACCACGACCACCACGACCACCTTTAGCCACTACTACTCTATCATCTTTATGAATCAAATCCGCAATAACAAGACCAGTATCAACATCAGTAATAACTGTACCAAGGGGTACACGCACTACAATATCTTCTGCACTAGCCCCTTGCATTCCTTTTCCTAAACCATTCTCTCCTTTATCGCCTTTAATCTGTTTCCTATATCTTAAATCTAGAAGAGTATTTAAACCCTCATCCACCGCAAAAACAATATCTGCACCCTTACCGCCATTTCCACCATAAGGGCCCCCCATTTCAATATATTTCTCACGACGAAAAGCCATACAACCATTACCACCAGAACCGGCTATTAAATCTATAATAACTTCATCTATAAACATAAAATCACCTCGTTTTAAACTGTTAATATTATACACTAAATTTTACTTATTGCATAGAAAAAAGAAAGTAAAACTTTCATTTCATGATAATTATTATTTACGATTAGAAATCATAGTTGAAATTAATAAAACAATTATTATTACAACCACTACTACTATAATAGCATTCATATTAGAAGACGTAGTAGAAGTATTTTGAACTACTGCCAAATTATTAAATATATCTATCATCCAATCACCATCAATACAATAGTTATAACGGTTGGTATTAAATTATATATAAATTTAATTACTATTGGTATAAAAATATTATTATCATTTTTTACATAAGATAAAGAAAGTACAAAATAAAATGCAAAATATTGTAAAAAATTTAGCCATAATAAATTACTTTCTAAAGAACCAAATATAATATTCATACTAGCATAAATAAGGCTACTAACTACTACAAATATTTTCTTATTACTAATTACTTCCTCAATCGCTTCACGAAAAACTATTTCTTCAATAATAACACCAAAAATAAGTGCTTTAAAGAGAGAATATAATAAAGAACTATTAAATAACATATTTACTTGTAAAGTATTCTCTGTAATAAGCATAATTTCATTAGAATTAATTACAGAATTAATAAAACCAAATATTATGCCAATTCCAAATATAATTAATAAATATTTAATTACTATTTTTAGAATTTTTTTCAAATTATAATTACTCTTTAAATTAACAAAATCTTTTTTAATATTATTTTTATATAAAAATACAATCAATACCGAAAAAAGTAAATCAGAAATAAAATTAATTAACAATCCACTTAATCCAACTAATGAAAATAAAACTTCAAATAATTTACTATAACTTAAATAACAAATAAAAATTATTAAAAACTTAATAAAAGAATTAATACTATTTTTACTCATAATGCCTACCTACTTTCAACTATATAATAGCATAAATAGTCATAAAAAAAAAGCTTATTTTTAAAATTAAAAGACTATACTCAAACTTTCAGTTTGCATATAATCTTCTTGGTTAATTAATACCAGCAATAGAAAAATCTAATAAAATATTTCCACATAATTTAAGCCTCCCTCCCTTATTCTTATTGACATATATATTATATCATATTTACCATATAAATAAAATATAAGTGTCAAGAGAAATAATAAAAAAATATATTTACATAGTAAAGTTTAATCAATAACGATTATATACTTCTTTACTAGCAAATATATTTATATTTAAAATATTAATATAATTAGGCACTAACTCTTTCTTCATAAATACTAACTTGTTTACGATCTTTACCTAATCTTTCAAACTTTACATATCCTGGAACTTTAGCATATAAAGTATCATCAGAACCAATTCCTACATTATGTCCTGGATATATTTTAGTTCCACGTTGACGATATAAAATTGAACCACCTGATACATACTCTCCGTCAGCAGCTTTTGCTCCTAAACGTTTTGATTCTGAATCACGTCCGTTTTTAGTAGAACCTTGTCCTTTTTTATGTGCAAATAATTGAATATTTAGCTTCATTAAATTCAACACGAAGTGCACCTCCCTTATTCATCAATTTTTATATAATTTTTATAATCTTCTTCTAATTCATATAATAATTCGATCATATTTTGAATTAATATATCAATAACTGTTGTATGTTTTTTAATATCGACCGTCAAATAACCTTCTTTTTCATCATAATCGATTGCTTCACTGTCAATCCTTATAATAGCGTTAACAGTAGTAATACAAATACTTGAAACCGAAGCACAAACAATATCACTTCCAGATTCTTGATATCCAGAATGTCCTGATATAGATATTTTGTCTATATCATTATTTGTTTTTTCTAATTTAACTTTAATCATATTAAATATTCTTAATTGATTTAATTTCTACTTTAGTATAAGGTTGACGGTGACCTTGAGTTCTATGATAGTTGTTTTTTTGAACATATTTAAATACTTTAATCTTTTTAGATTTACCTTGTTTTAAAACAACACCCTCTACTTGAACGTTGTTTAAATAAGGATGTCCAACTTCACCATTAGCCATTAATACTTTATCGAAATTAACTGTTTCTCCAGCTTCAGCATCTAATTTTTCAACGAAAAGGATAGTTCCTTCTTCTACATTATATTGCTTTCCACCAGTTTCAATAATAGCTTTCATAAATAACCTCCTAACTTTCTCAGACTCGCCATTAAGGTACCTAAGTTTATAACCATTTTCTGCGCGGTTGTAGAGTGAGGCTCTACACAGTTATAGATTTTATCATAGTTTGCCTTTAAAGTCAAACATTTTTCTTAAAATTTCATGTTCTGTATAACAAATATTATTTACTTTAAATATGTGATTGTGATCTTTGTACATTTTAGTAACATCAACACCATTTAACATTTTAGTATGTCTATATTTTTTAGGCAAATAAAACCTCTCATATAAAAATTTATGGACAATAAATTGATGACTTTTTAACTCTTTATATACTCTAGCTAATAAAAAGAAAAGTATTAATAAAAAAAGTAAATTTAACTTATTTATTAATAATAAAAAAGTTAATACACTAAGCCAAATAACTGATATAACTATTGTTAATAATAAACTTTTTTTAAATGGGAAAAAAACATTTAATAATATATTCATAATTTTAGCACCATCCAAAGGAACAATTGGTAAAAGATTAAAAAATAAAAGAGAATAATGAATCGACTTAACATCATAATTACTTTTTAAAACATTATAGACAATTATTTGAAAAATAGGACCCATTATCGCAATAATGAATTCCTCAAAAAGAGGTTTTGTTAAACCTTCATCAAAAATAGTTATAGCGCCAAATGGTAAAATATTAATTTGTTTAATCCTCCACTTAAATAAAATGCCACTAATAATATGACCAAATTCATGAATTATTATAATTAAAAGAAATAAAGAAAATTCATTAAAGTGTCCAGTTAATATAGATATTACTACTACTATATAAAATAAAGGATGAAACTTTATCTTATAAATATTCTTCATAATTCAATACTTGACCATCTTTTTTAAAAACTAAATAAATATAATTATCTTTAGCACTTCCAACTAAATCACCTTTTTGAACATTTTCATATAAACCTATCGCTGGATTATCAAGATTAGAATACCAAACATCTATTCCATTAGAGCCACTAATAATAACTGTCTTACCATAATTATCTTTTTCACCAACAAATATAACTAAACCCTCAGTTAAAGTTGGAACAAGATAGTTTTCATCAACAGTTAATTTAACGCCATCTAAATATTTACTTTTATCATGATAAGTTAAATTTTCATTAAATACAGGTTCTACATCTTTAATAAATAAGTCTTTAAAAGGAATTGAAAAACCAGCATATTTTTCATAGACCTTATTGATCTCTGCAAAAGAAATATGTCTTTCAAAAACTTGTTGATAAAAATTAGTTTTAAACGTTGGACTAGCTTTAATACAAATTAAAATTCCTAAAGTGATTATTGTACAAAATAATATTTTACTTAAAAATATTAATGCGTGTCTTTTACTAAACATAATATCACCATTAAAAATGTATGCTATAAAGACAAAAAAATAACCTTACGGTTATTATTTTAAAGCATCTAATAATTCAGCTTTTTTCATTGTAGAAATACCTTCTACACCTTTTTCTTTAGCTAAAGCTTTTAATTCTGCTACTGTAAGCTTAGATAAATCTGTAGATTCTTCTTTAGTGGCTTTTACAGTTTTTTCTGCTTTTGCTGGTTTAGCAGGTGCACTTTCAAATGTTTTAACATTTAAAGCATCATTTGCTACTTTAACTAAATTTGTAAATTCTTCTGGTCTTTCAATAGCAATTTCTGATAACATCTTACGGTTAATTACAACACCAGCTTTTTTAAGACCATTCATGAACTTAGAATAACTAATATCATTTAAACGGCAAGCAGCATTAATTCTTGTAATAAATAATTTTCTAAAATCTCTCTTTTTATTTTTTCTATCTCTGTAAGCATAAGAACCAGAATGCATTACTTGTTCTTTAGCAGTCTTATATAATCTATGTTTGCTTCCAAAATATCCTTTTGCTTCATCTAAAACTTTTTTACGACGGGCACGATGAATAGTACCACCTTTAACTCTTGTCATGTATAAATCCTCCTATTATAATATATCTTTAATTCTTTTATAATCACTCTTACTTAATAATGATGCAGATCTTCCACATCTATTAGAAGCAGCGTTCTTCTTTCCTGTATTGTGTCTTGTACCTGGATGACCAATTTTTATAGTTCCATCTGGTCTTACTTTACATACTTTTGCAGTACCTTTATGTGTTTTCATTTTTGGCATAATTATTTCCTCCTATTTTTCTTTTTTTGGCATTAATATCATTGTCATAAAGCGTCCCTCTAAAGTTGGCTTTTGTTCTATTTCTGCAATGTCGCTAACAGCTTCAGCAAAATGAAGTAATACTTCTTTACCTAATTCGGGATGTGCAAGTTCCCTTCCCTTAAAACGAATACTAACTTTAATCTTATGACCTTTTTGTAAATATTTGCTTGAATTTACAACTCTAGTATTAAAGTCATGAACATCGATCGCTACTGATAAACGATATTCCTTCATTTCTAAATTGGTTTCACGTTGCTTTTTAACATTTTCTTTTTGACGCTTTTTAGTTTCATATTTAAACTTGTTATAATCCATAATCTTGCAAACTTGTGGGGTTGCACTTGGATTAATTAAAACTAAATCAAAACCAGCATATTCAGCAAGTGTCAAAGCATCCTTTATAGGCTTCACACCTAATTGTTCGCCATTTGGGCCAATTACCATTACTTCTTTTGCACGTATTTGTTCATTTACAAACAATACTTTTTCCTTACTAGCTATAAATAACACCTCCATAAAAAAGTGAATACACAGTCGTATTCACTCTTATCCCAATAATATTATATTAAACTTATATTGTTTAAATTACTGGCATTATACCCAAGACTTTAGTCTTCAGGTGAGGTGTGAATACCTGCTTTCCCTTTTTGTACGTATTTGATTATATATTTAAATATCTATTTTGTCAATACTTTTTGTTTATTTTTTCCCTTATCAATCGTTTCTTTTATTTGTGTACTTAAATAATCATAAACAGCTAACTTCATTTTCCAGATAGAATACCCCTCTTTTAAATTTAATTGTTTTATAATAGGATAATCTAAAAGATATAATATCATTACCTCTAAATAGTTATCTATATCAAAAGTATTAACAAATTCATTAAATTCATCTTCGAAATGATAATTATTCGTATCCTTATTAGAAAAATTAGTAAATTTTTCATAATTTAATTTTTTTAATAATTTATTAAAGAAGTTATCACTTTGAATAATACTTAAATATAAAGATAAACATTTTTTATCCTGTAAACCTAATTTACCTTTAAATTCATCCAAATAAAGAACTATATCTGAATTTCTAAGAGAATTATAAATATTTTCACCTTTCTTTATAATTAATTGTGTTTGTGTATTTTCTATATTTAATTGTTTTACTTTTTCTTTCATTTATATCACCTCTTAATTAAAATCATATGAAATACAAGTCATATTATTACATATAACTATCTCTAATCTTGTCGAATTAGAGCCGAAACAAGGTGATATATTATAACAATAGAGATCAAAAAAAGCAAATATATATCAAAAATACTATATATTTGCCTCAAATTATTGAAATTCTAAATATTCATACGTATAAGATACACAGTTAGTAGTACAAGTAATTTTTACATATCCAGACATTTCGCCACCACTAGCGGGATCAGTTGGTGTTTCTGTTAATTTACCTGCTGCTTTTAACTGATCTACTGTAACAATTATACTACCAGGATATGTATCTGGTAACTTTTCAGTATGTTCTACCGCCCATTCTTTGGCAGCTTTAACTATATTAGTAATTTGCTGTTCACGTGCACTTTTTTTAGATGACTCAATAATACTAGATACCCCTATTCCACCAATAGTAGCAATTATACCTAGTACTACTATAACTGCAAGTAACTCTACTAAAGTAAATCCTTTTTTACATTCACTATTCATATAACCAATTCCATTCTTTATTATAACAATTTAATTATATCAAACAGTTTAAAACTTTTCAATAAATTATCTAATATATTGTAATTATCTAATATATTGTAATTAACTCTTAATAAAGTTATAGTCTTCCATTAAAATCAATTATTCTTTAGGATCTTTTCAAAAATATTAACATCATTTATTTGTGATATTTTTACGCTTAGTATATGTTTTATTTTTTGTAATATCTAAATTAGATTCAATATCTTCATTACTAGTAAGTAATTGGTATCTTTCAGTTTTTAAAAGCATATTCTTTATTTCTTCTAATGAATACTTATCTAAATTAACAATATCTATCTGTTCAATTTTATTTGATTTTGTTCTTTTTAAGCTGGCTTCCTTAATCATTATATTATTAAAAGCCTGTATTTTATCTTCAAATTCTTTTATAAAAAGATTATACTTTTCTAGATCTTGCAATTGTCCTTTACAAACATAAAGTCCTTTTAATAATGAACTAAAGGAAACCCCAAGCCCCGTTAATATAATTGCCAACAAAACAGTTATTACTCCTTGGGGAATAAATACTAATGCAAACATAATTATCGTTAGTATCATTATTAAATGCATCAAACTGAGATCTTTTATATTTTTGAATTTTTCTGTTAATTCCTCTTTTTTACTAGAAAATGTATCAGTATACTTATTAGCCTGGATATACATCTGTTTTTTTATATTAAGCATATTATCATTTGTTTTTTCTAAAACATCATTAGAACCATCCAAATATCTAACTTCTAAGAATTTATCTTTATCTATAACTTTAGAAATAGTTTTACTAGGTTCTAAACCATCTATCTTATATTTCATAACCATACCTCTTCTCTGTTACATTATTCTATATTTTTTAAACCTCCTTTGTCAAGGAGTAGACAAACTAATTAAAACCGTGTATAATGATATAGTCAAAATTTATAAATTAAAAAGAAAGGAGTTTTTATGAAATTTTTTGATGATACAGACACTAAAGTGTTTGCTTTAGGTGGTCTTGGTGAAGTCGGAAAAAATATGTATCTAGTGGAAACTGGAAACGAAATCATTATAACTGATGCGGGTATTACTTTTCCTCAAGGGGAATTATTAGGTGTTGATTATGTTATTCCTGACTTTACTTATTTAAAAAAGAATGAAAAGAAAATAAAAGCGTTATTTATTACTCACGGGCATGAAGATCATATTGGAGGTATACCATTCTTATTACAGGCAGTAAATATTCCTGCGATATATGCTCCAAATCAGGCAGTCGGTTTAATTAAAAGGAAATTAGAAGATCGAAATATACACTATGACAATTTATTTGTATATGATGAAAATACTAAAATTAAATTTAAAACTATGGAAGTAGAGTTTGTAATAACTACCCACTCTATTCCAGATTCTCATGGTATTATCATTCATACACCAAACGGAACTGTTGTTACAACTGGTGACTTTAAATTTGATTTAAC
>CANTWP010000054.1 GCA_947853245.1 uncultured Bacilli bacterium
CGGACTTACAGGAGACACAGGACCAACGGGGCCAACGGGACCAACGGGGCCAACGGGACCTACAGGAGACACAGGACCAACGGGGCCAACGGGACCATAAATTTGAGCTATTGGAAAAATAATCACTGGAGATTCAGAAATAGCTGCTATTGTGACAGATTTAGGTAGAAGCCCAAATCCATATCTTTGATTTTGTTATATAATAGGAATTTAATCCGTTATAAGGTTAAACCCATTCCATCAAAAAAATTCGTGAGGTAAAACTCACGTTTTTAAATGTATAATCAAAATTTTATTTTTTATAAATATGAAGATAGCCTCTTAAAGGTTTACAAGCTAATAGGACGCATTTGTCATAACGACATTTAGAACAAATAGTATAAGGTGGAGTAGAAACATGAAGATTATTCCATTCATCTTTTTGTTCAAATTGATATACAGCTTTGATAGTCGCTTGAAACTGAAAATTACATTTTGGGTAAAAGTAATTAACTGTTTCTTCACTTAATTTAAATGAGAAATTATTAAAATCGAACATAATATTAACATCCAATGAGTTCGCACAAAAATTTCATTTTATTTCTATAATATCTATAGTTTATAGGATCGTTGTGAAAAAATTTCATTATAGAAGTTCTATAATTTAAAAATTCTTTAAAAGCTTGTTTTCACTAGAAATCATCATAATTTTTCTATCATAAAATTTATTCTTTTTTCTATAAAATCTGAAATATCCAATAAATTTAAAATTATAAGGTAAGAAATGCCTAAGTAAAATTTTAATAAAAGAAATAGCGTCAGTTGTAATTTTATGTTAAGAATTATCTTTATAGTAATTACAACAAAAATTAACATTTATTTCATCATAATTTATAACTCTATTTTCCATAATAGATGGTCTACCATAATATCCAGCAACATATTCAATACCTTCTTTAAAATTTTTTGCTTTCAGCATAAACATAAAAACCGTGTTTATAAGTTTGATATAATAAATTTCAATTAAATTAAAGTCAGAAAATAAAAAAAGAACATAATTCCTTAGGGACAGTAAAAACAATTTAACGATGTTTACACTTATAAGCAGTATTAACAATATTATTAACTCTAATTAATTTATATTTATGACCACAAAAAGTACAAAATCTATATTTACAAATGTGATCGACAAAAATAAAATTACGATAGTTAAGCAAAAAAACAGCACAGCCTAAATTTTTATTGTGTCAATTCATGATTTTATTTATTTCAAAATTGGCGTTATGTTTAAACTTTAAGATAATTTGTTAGTCCATATTTAGAATAAAATTCTAGTGCTCTTCAAAGATTTGAGCAATTAAACTATTTTTTTATTAGAATTATAATTATTGTTTAAAGAACCATCAAGTTTGAATATATTTTCATTATCATTATTTTTTAAAAATAATTTTTAAATTCATTAATAGAAATTTTAGAATTATTCATAATATTTTTACTACAAGCAAAGAACATGACTATACATAGATTATAATTTTAAACATAATTTTAATAAAAAGAAAGCCTTTTGGTGTTCTAATGAAAAATTGATTTTTCATTTTTCTTATTCCAAAATTGGTTGATAGAACTGATGGAGCAATGGATCCACGGAGGCAACAAGAGCAATTGTCCTAACTGATAAAAATGAATGTAATTGTCGATCTGTTGGTAAATTAATTTTTAATGGTGGTATAGAAAATGTTTCCAATAATAAACCAACTAATTGGATATTTATTAATCCAAATGGAATTTTTTAGTAAGTATTCAAGGTAGAGATCATTTTGGTAACTTTGCTGTCAATATCATAAATAGTTCAGCTATAGAACAAAACTGTTTCTATTTTAAAAGGAGCATGTTTTTATTTTTTTTGCAAGAATTGAATGAGGCCAAGTAGGCTTACTGCTAGTGTTATTTTTTTAAACATTTACAGGACCTGTAAATGGTGGAACAATCACAGTTAGACAACAAGATATTACATCATCTCATAGAGAATTTGCATTTTATCAATTAATTACAACTGCAATTCCAGTTAATGACACAGGCTCTATTGTTAAATTTGTAATAACTGCTGAAATAGGGCAGTCATTAAATTTAGATGATGTATTTTTAATAGTAGATTAATTATATTAATAATCTAAAAATAAAATATTTATATTTTAATTTAAGGTATAGCTCTTTTTAATTTGATAAGTAGTTTTATCTTAATACTTTTGCCCATACCAAATTTATATAAAAGAATAATTTATTATAGTGTGGAGGTAAATTATGATAAATAAAATTTTATCATTAAATCCAATTCTTCAAGCTATGTTAGCAACTTTATTTACATGGAGTATCACTGCTATAGGTGCATCATTTGTTTATTTTTTTAAAAAAATTAATAAAAATATAATGGATGGAATGTTAGGATTTGCTGGAGGAGTTATGATAGCAGCGTCTTTCTTTTCACTTATTGCACCAGCAGTTACAATGGCAGAGAATTTAGATTTAATTCCATGGTTAGTAGTTTTTATTGGATTCTTTAGTGGTGGATTATTACTTTTTATTGGTGATAAAATATATGATATTTATGAAAAAAAACATCCAAAGAAAATTCATGAAACTAAAAAAACAAGTATGAAACGTTGTTTTATGCTGATTAGTTCAATAACATTACACAATATTCCAGAAGGGATGGCAGTAGGTGTAGCTTTTGGTTCAATTGTATATGGTCTTGAAGGGGCAACTTTAGCTGCCGCTTGGACACTTGCTTTAGGTATTGGTCTTCAAAATTTTCCAGAAGGAACTGCCGTAAGTATGCCGCTTAGAAGAGAGGGATTTAGTCGTAATAAAGCCTTCTTTCTCGGTCAATTAAGTGGAATAGTTGAACCAATAGCGGGTGTTATAGGTGCTTTGTTAGTAATAAAGGTAAGAATATTATTACCATTCTTATTAGCGTTCGCCGCTGGAGCAATGATCTATGTAGTAGTAGAAGAATTAATACCAGAAAGTCAAACCAATAAAAAGAAAGATCTAATGGCTATGTTTACTTTAATAGGTTTTTCTATTATGATGATATTGGATATAGCACTAGGATGATGTTAGATTGTTTTTACAATCTTTTTTTTAATAGTTTATTAGTAATTATCTATTTGTCTTTTATTTGCATCTTATATTTATAGGAGGAAGTAAATTATGAAAAAATTTAAAATTTGCGTATACGCAATAAGTAAAAATGAAAGTAAATTTGTAAAAAGATGGGTAAATTCAATGAAAGAAGCTGATGAAATATATGTACTTGATACTGGTTCTACAGATAGTACTGTTTCAGAATTACAAAAATTAGGAGTTAATGTTTTTGTAGATAAGATAACACCTTGGCGTTTTGATGTTGCTAGAAACAAATCTCTAGAATTATTACCTGATGATACAGATATATGTGTATGTACAGATTTAGATGAGGTTTTTGTACCAGGTTGGCGAAAAGAATTAGAACAAGTATGGAGTGACAATACTACCAGAGCAAATTATAATTATAATTGGAGTTTAGATGAAAATAATATTCCTAAAGTTAATTTTGAAATTTCTAAAATTCATACTAGACATAATTATATCTGGACACATCCTGTTCACGAGGTATTAACTTATCAAGGAGCATATGAAAGGGTAGTAACTGTCGATCGAATAACACTTAATCATTATCCTGATTCTACAAAATCACGAGGTAGTTATTTACCATTATTAGAATTATCTGTTAAAGAAGATCCAGAAGATGATAGAAATATGCACTATTTAGGAAGAGAATATATGTATTATGGGAGATGGCAAGAGTGTATTGATACCTTAATAAAACATTTATCTTTGAAAAGCGCTACTTGGAAAGATGAAAGATGTGCTTCTATGCGATTTATTGCTCGTTCTTATAAGAATTTAGGTCGTTATGAAGAAGCTAAAATGTGGTTAAAGAAAGCTATTTTAGAAGCTCCATATTTAAGAGATCCATATGTAGAGATGGCTTTATTAGAATATACATTGGAAAATTGGCAAGAGTTAGAAATTTATTGCTTGAAAGCTTTACAAATAACTAATAAAGCAAAAACTTATATTAACGAAGTATTTAGTTGGGATTATACCATTTATGATTTGTTATCTTTAAGTTATTATCATCAAGGTCGAAAAGAAGATGCTCTGTATTACGTAAATAGGGCTCTAAATATGCAAAAAAATGATGAAAGATTACTTAAAAATAAAGAAATAATCATTAATATGTAGAAAATTGGGCTAACGTTTTCACTAAAAAATAATGTCTTCATACAATAAATATGAGTAAGCCACCTTAACTAGGAAGTGAGGATATTATGAATAAGGGAATACTAACCAAACGAGAAAAAGAAGTATTCGAGTTATTAGTACAAAATAAAACTACCAATGAAATAGCAAAAGAACTATTTATTAGTGAAAAAACAGTTCGTAATCATATATCAAATGTCATGCAAAAACTTGGAGTAAAAGGACGTGCTGGAGCAGTAGTAGAACTTTTAAAACTTGGTGAAATTTCATTGTAAAGACGTATTAAGTTACGTCTTTTTTCATATAGTTAGTTAGAGGTGACTTATGTTAAAAAAGATGTCTATTAAAAAAATTATAATATCCTTATCTGCTTTTTTTACTCTATTTTTAATTTATTTAATTCCTGCTAATGATAATAAGGAATTAATTCCTGCTAATGAAGAGCTTAGTTATGTTGATCCTACTTTAATAACTTCTACTATATATTTACTTGATTCTTATGCTTATCTTGGTAAAGCTGAAGTGGTAATTAATAATAATGGTGATGTGGTAGAAAAATGTAAAGAATTGATTAATGTTTTGATTAGTGGCGGAGCTGGCGAGGATAAGATTCCAAGTGGTTTTCGTTCTGTTTTACCTAGTGATACTAAAATAAACAGTTTAAGTTTTGAAAATGGTCTTGTTAAGATTAATTTTTCTAAAGAATTATTGAATATTTCTAAAGATTTAGAAGAGAAGATGATAGAAGCTATAGTTTATACTTTAACTAGTATTGATGAAGTAAAAAGTATTATTATTTATGTTGATGGTGATATTTTAAGTAAACTTCCACAAACTGGTAAGAACTTACCTAGTACTTTAGATAGAAGTTTTGGTATAAATAAAGAATATGATATAACTAGTATGAAAGATATAGAACAAATAACTATATATTATGTAAATAAATATAATGATGATTATTATTATGTGCCTGTTACTAAATACCTAAATGATGATCGAGATAAGATAAAAATAATAATTAGTGAACTTAGTAGTTCTCCTATTTCTAATAATAATTTAATGAGTTTTTTAAATTATAATACAAAGTTACTATCGGTAGATCAAACAGAGGATACTATGAATTTAGAATTTAATTCTTATATATTTGATAATTATGATGAGAAAAATATTTTAGAAGAGGTTATATATACTATATCTTTATCTATATCAGATAATTATGATGTTAAAGAAGTTGTTTTTACCGTAAATGAAGAGGAAATTTATAAAAGTGTATTAAAAACCCTTGAATAATAAAAAACTTTATAGTATAATTAGTTTGTTCTTGTTGAACAAACTGTCTCAGTAGCTCAGCTGGATAGAGCAACGCCCTTCTAAGGCGTGGGTCGGGGGTTCGAATCCCT
>CANTWP010000055.1 GCA_947853245.1 uncultured Bacilli bacterium
CTTACTTCCTTTAAATCCTAAAGCACCTGCACTAGCCCATGCTACTGCATTACCGTCTTTATCTGATAAAGTAATAATTGTATTGTTAAATGTGGCATGAATATGAGCAATTCCTTCAGGCACATTTTTTTTAACTTTTCTTTTTCTTTGTTTATAAGCCATAGTTTAACCTCCTTCATTTAATACTAAACTATTTTTTCTTATTAGCAACTGTTTTTCCTTTACCTTTACGAGTACGTGCATTACGATTTGTTCTTTGTCCTCTTACTGGTAAACCTTTTTTATGACGAGTTCCTTGATATGAATTAATTTCCATCTTAGTTTTGATATTCATATTAACTTCACGACGTAAATCACCTTCAGTTAAATACTTATTTAATTCATCACGAATACGACTTAATTCATCACTATCTAACTCACCAGCTTTTTTGTTAATATCTATTTTGGCATCCGCTAAAACTTTATTCGATAAGCTTCTACCTACACCATAGATATAAGTAAGTGCAATTTCGATTCTCTTATTATTAGGTACATCTACACCTTTAATACGTGCCATTTAAACACCTCCTATTAACCTTGTCTTTGTTTGTGCTTAGGGTTTTCACATATAACATATATTTTACCCTTACGTTTAATGATTTTACATTTGTCACAAATTTTCTTTACTGATGGTCTAATCTTCATAAATAATTCCTCCCCTACTATTTTCTATAGGTTATACGCCCACGTGTTAAATCATATGGTGATAATTCTACAGTGACTGTATCCCCTGGTAAGATGCGAATATAGTTCATTCGGATTTTACCAGAAACGTGAGCAACTACAGTATGTTTATTCTCTAATTCAACTCGGAATGAGCCACCTGGTAATACTTCTAATACTTTACCAGTAACTTCAATTATATCGTCTTTTGCCAATTTAATCACCTCTTTGTCAATATCTCATAACCGTCTTTTGTAACAAGTATAGTATGTTCAAAATGAGCGGATGGTTTGTCATCTGCAGTAATAATAGTCCAATCATCATCTAAGATGTATATATTTGGAGTTCCTAAATTTAACATAGGTTCAACAGCAATTACCATACCAGCTTTTAAAACTGGACCAGTACCTTGTTTACCATAGTTAGGAACATCAGGCATTTCATGTAAGTGACTACCTACACCATGACCAACTAACTCTTTTACAACACCCAAATGATACTTCTTTGCTACTTCACTAACTGCATAACCGATATCACCAATGTGAGCCCCTTCTTTAACTACAGACAAGCCCGCAAATAAAGATTCTTCTGTATGTTGCATTAACTCTAGAATTTCTTTATCTACTTGACCTACTGTATAAGTCCAAGCAGAGTCACCATGATATCCTTTATAACAAGCCCCAATATCAATTGAGATAATATCCCCATCTCTTAACTTTCGATGCCCAGGAATCCCGTGCACAACTTCTTCATTTACTGAAGTACATATTGAACCGGGATATCCTTCGTATCCTTTAAAAGAGGGAGTAGCACCTCGACTAATGATATATTTGTGAGCTAAATCATCTAGTTCTTTAGTAGTTATACCAGGTTTGATGAAAGGAATTAGATACTTATGCGTATCACCAACAATCTCACCTGCTACTCTTAAAAGTTCTATCTCTCTTGGAGTCTTAATAGAAATCATCTAATTATTCTCCAAACATAACTTTCTTAATAGCAGCGAAAGTTGGATCCTTACCACAACTAGCAGGTATATTGTAAAGAACACCTTTTTCTTTATAATAATTTATAAGTGGTTCTGTCTTTTCGAAATAAGTAGTAAATCTTTTTTCAAAAGTTTCTTCATTATCGTCGTCCCTTTTTACTAAAGATATGTTACATTTATCACAGATTCCATCTTTTTTTGGTTTAGTTTCTTCCATATATTCATTATATACAGCACCACATTGTGGACAAGAAATTCTACCAACTATTCTTTTCTTAGCTAATTCTTTGTCAACATCTAACAAAAATACATAGCCTAAATCTTTATTTAATTCCTTTAAAATATTTTCATAAGCTATAGCTTGTTCAACATTTCTAGGGAATCCGTCTAATATATAACCGTCGTTGCAATCATCTTTCGCTATTCTTTTCTTTAATAAATCTAAGATAATTTCATCATTTACTAATGCACCAGACTGCATTTGTTCCTTGATATATTTACCAAGTTCACTATCACTACTCGTTTCTTCTCTTAACAAATCCCCAGTTGATATATGAGTCATATGATAAGTATCTGTAAGCATATTAGAAATAGTTCCTTTACCTGCAGCAGGTGGGGCTATAAATATTATATTCTTCATTATTTTCTTCTTCCTTTAGTATAATTTCTACTAACTAATTGACTCTCTATTTGTTTATAAGTTTCAAGGGCTACACCAACAACGATAAGTAGACCTGTTCCACCAATAGTTACACTAGTTGGTAAATTACTTACTAAACCAAATATAATCGGTAATGCCGCTATAAATGCTAAACCTAAAGCGCCAACTACAGTTAATCTCTTTAATATTTTAGAAATATATTTTTTAGTTTCGTCACCTGGACGGATCCCTGGAATATATCCACCGTTTTTATTTAAATTATCAGACATTTCATCTGGTTTTAATTGAATAAATGTATAAACATAAGAGAATACAAATATCAATAAAATATATAATAAAAATCCAGTGACTGTTCCAGTTGTTAACCATTTATTAATGAACAAAGTAAAACCTTCATTCTTAACAAATTGTCCTATTATACTAGGGATTGAGATTAATGCTGATGCGAATATTACTGGTACTACACCTGCAGAGTTAAGTTTAAATGGAATATAATTTTTTGTTCCACCATAACTACTATTACTCTTGTTGGCATATTGTATAGGAATTCTTCTTTCAGCATTTTCGATAAATATGATACCAATTATGATTGCTAAATAAACAAGTACATATAAAGCAAATAGCACTACACCTAAAACAGTTCCTTGTACACTTGAAGTACTAACAAAACCATTCCAAGCTGTTACAAACATATTTGGCATACTTGATATAATTCCGGCCATGATTATAAGTGAAATTCCGTTTCCTACGCCTTTAGCAGTGATTTGATCACCAAGCCATAATAAGAAACAAGTACCTGCTGTTAAAACAACAGAGAACATCATATAATCCATTGCACTACCAGTACCAATAAAGGCAAAAGAATAAATATATCCTTGAACGAATGCTAAGATAATTCCAAATACTCTAGTAATTTGATTTAACTTAGCTCTTCCTGTTCCTCCTTGTTTAGATAGTTCTGATAAATAAGGAATTATATCCATTGTTAATAATTGAATAATAATTGATGCTGTAATGTAAGGAGTAACACCTAGAGCAAATATTGAAAATCTTTCTAAAGCTCCTCCACCCATTACATTTAATAATTCTAGAAATCCTAGACTATTAGTTCCTAGAGCATTTTTATCAATACCAGGAACAACTATTGCGGTTCCTATTTTAAAAATTAATAACACTAATAGAGTAAACAATATTTTTTTCTGTAAATCTTTATTTTTTGGATTAAATACTTGTTTAACTACTGAGATCATATTATAACACCTCAGCTTTTCCACCTAGTTTTTCTATTTGTTCTTGTGCTACATTAGAAAATTTATGAGCTTTTACCACTAATTTCTTTTCTAATTTGCCATTTCCTAAAACTTTAATTCCATTTAATTGTTGTTTTACTAATCCCATTTCTTTTAATAATTCTGG
>CANTWP010000056.1 GCA_947853245.1 uncultured Bacilli bacterium
TATTACTACCGAGGAGATATAGATAATAATTATGTTAAATTTGGAAAAGATGATAGTGGTAAAGATATGTACTGGCGAATAGTTAGAATCAATGGTGATGGAAGTATCCGAATGATTTATACGGGAACCAGTACAACCGCAACTGGGTATAATACAGGTATCTTAAATCGAAATAATAAAACTACTTCCGCTTTCAACCTATCAAGCGATGATGCAGCATATGTAGGATATATGTATGGTTTAGATCAAACATATATGGAAACAAGTTCAACAACTTATTTAACTTACACTAATATCAATCAAGCTTACACTTATTACTTTAGTGATAATGTTACTTGTAATGATACAACAAAAGATTGTACCTTAACAGGAAATATAATAAGTGGTAAGTGGTCAGAAATATATGAAACAGTCTTAAATGGTGACTCGAATAATAACAACACACCATATAAGTATACATGCTGGCAAACAACTTCGACAGCACTAACGTGTGGTGTATATAGTGAAGTTAAGTCATATATTAATCCTGTTCAAGCTAAAGTAAGATATCATGGATATCTATCAAAAGACTTAGATAGTATTAGAGCCAACACTTATGATAGTAATATTAAAGAAGAGATCGATGCTTGGTATGAGAAAACATTTATCAATAATTCAATCTATGGAAAAGATAGTCATAATGTTTTATACAGTAATTACATTGCTGACTCAGTATTCTGTAACGATCGAAGTGTTTACTCCGGAAATGTAAATAGTTTACAAGCAACGACAATCTTTTGGCCATACCGCAGAACTGCCAATTTATACAAACCAAGTTTACAATGTGGAGGCTTAGATGGAGAATTAAGAGACGAGCGTGATTTATTTACCGTAAGCAGTACGATTGGTAATGGTGATTTAACATACCCAGTTGGTTTACTAACTCAAGATGAAGCATATTTAGCTGGAGGTCGAGTAGGAGTTATCAATCCTAATTATTATTTAACGACAGGCAGTTATTACTGGCTTTTGTCGCCGTATTACTTGAGTTCGAACCATGGCTTCTCCAACAGCTGGCGCGTGTACTCGCCTGGTAGCCTGATTGCGCCTTCTTCGACTAATGCGGTCGGCGTCCGCCCAGTTGTCAATCTGAGATCTGATGTTCTGATTACCGGTGGAACTGGCACCCAAACCGAACCATATGAAATCGTAGTGCCACAATAAACAAACAGGTGAGCGATATCTGGTACGAAACGACTCCTCGTTTCGTACCCCCCTAAATTATGGTTACAAAAAAGTATAAAGCTTTTTGTAATTGGGTTAATCTATTAAAGTGACTGGCTTTTGTCGCCGTATAACTTGAATTCGAACAATGGCTTCTCCAACAGCTGGAACGTGAACTCGACTGGTAACTTGAATACGGATACTTCGACTAATGCGATCGGCGTCCGCCCAGATTCCTACTACAAATTAGTATTATAATTACTAATGAACCGTGTATTATAGATTAAGGTTTATAATGAGAGGAAGTAATAACATTTCTATAGAGGTGTTGTAATCTAATTTAAAAAGATTGGAAACAAGGTTGATCCATGAATAAATTCTAAAAATTATGATATAGACGCACCTAGACGATAAATAAATAAACTTAATTATCTTTTAGGTGCTATTGCTATATTAGGAGATGAAATACTTGAAAAGTAAAAATTTATATTTTAATTTAAAAGATAAATATCCTGATTATTTAGTATTAATTAAAGTAGGGGTTTTCTATATTACGTTTGATAAAGATGCTACTATTTTAAATTATCTATATAATTATCAAAGAAATAAGGATAAAGTGGGATTCCCTATAAAGTTAATCAATAAAATTATAACTAGTTTAGATAATATGCGTTTAAACTATTTTATGATAATGAAACTGAATATTTAGAGAATAATTTTAATGGTAATAATTATCTAGATTTATTAAGTAAATCTAAGAAGAAAGTATATGATAATAAAATGATTGATTATTTAATAGAACGTATTAAGGATATTGTTGTAGAAAATCCTTCTAATTATTCTAGAATAAAGGATTTTATTGATGAACTATAATTTTCATTTATTATCTAAATTACAAAGAATAATTAGTTATTATAATAAATTATTAATCAATTATCCTAAAATAGAAACAGTTCTTAGAAATAATATTGAAAAAACAAATTATGATATGATTGAAGCTATATTTGCATTTAACATAAATGATACTGTTCGAATTAGACAAAAATATTTAAAAGATTTTTTAGTTAAATTATCTATGTTTGATTATTATATTAAAGTTAGTTATGATAAGAAAATAATATCTAAAAGACAATTTGAAGTAATAGGTAGAGCTGTTATAGAAATAAGGAAAATAGCATTTGGGGTGTTAAAGATCGAAAATGAAAAAGAAAATAGAGCTTAAATATGATGATTTAGTAGATATAAATAAAATTAAAGATGTTTATCATACTATTAAGATAAATATTAGACATAAGGATAAAATAGTAAAGTTTGAATTATTTTTAACCGCTAATTTTATAAATATTTTAGATATATTAAAGAAAAGAAACTATGTTCATTCTAAGTACAATATATTTTTAATTACTAAACCTAAAGCTCGTGTAATAATGAGTGAAAATATGACTGATAAACTCATCAATCATTTGGTTAGTAAGTATTGTTTAGAACCTATTATAGAGCCTATTTTAATTGATATGAATGTTGCAACGAGAAAAAACAAAGGAAGTAAACTTGGAATATTTTACATGAAGAAGTATATTAACTCATTAAAAATGAATAATGATAAGGTGTATGCTTTAAAGTGTGATATTCACAAGTTTTTTATTCGATTGATCATGAAATATTGATTGAAAAATTAAGTAGATTAATAAAAGATAAAGATATTATTGATTTATTAATTACTATTATTAATAGCACGGATTTAGATTATATTAAAAAGAATATTAATTTCGCAATAAATAAGATGCTTGAAAAACTAGAAAGTTCAAATATTAGTGAAAATGAGAAGTTAAAAATTATTAAGGAATTAAACAAAATTCCAATGTATAAAAAAGGTAAGGGTTTACCTATTGGTAATATATCTAGTCAAATAATGGCAATTTTTTATTTAAATGATTTAGATCACTTTATAAAAGAAAAATTAAAATGTAAATATTATATTAGGTATATGGATGATTTGATTTTATTTAGTAATGATAAAATATATTTAGATTATTGTTTAGTTGAAATTGAAAAATTCTTAATTTCTTTAAAGTTGAATCTTAATGATAAAACTAAGATATATGAAATACATAATGGTGTTTCATTTTTAGGATATAAGTTTATAGTTAAAAATCAAAGATTATATGTTTTAATTGATACTAAAACCAAGAAACGAATAAAGAAGACAATGAAGGCTTTAGATAAGAAACCATATTTTTTATCTTATAAATCCAGTTATAATGGTTATTTATGTCATGCTGATAGTGGTAATTTTGTTTATCGTAATTATGTATTAAAGGTAATTAAGCATAATAAGAAAATAATGATGAATTTAACTAATTGATATGTTGATTTAAAAAATAATTTTTTATTAAAATTAAGATATAATTTTAAATTTAATTAATATTAAAGTTACCAAGATATAAAGAGTTTTATTGTTGCTAAAAAGGATAAATCATGA
>CANTWP010000057.1 GCA_947853245.1 uncultured Bacilli bacterium
CCTCCAGGAAATTCCCATGCTCCTGGATATAAATCATCATTTTCACTTCTTTTAACTACCAAAAATTCATCATTAGATTTCAAAATTCCAGTCAAAACAATTTTTGTATTCATACAAAACCTCCCATTTATTTTTAATTACATTATATATTTTCAATAAATCATCGTTAATTATAAATTTGTTGTTTTTATTTCTATAAATAAAAAGCTCTATTATCATCATTATAAATATAACATAAAAAGACTAGTTATTAAAGTGCCAAAAATGAGATTTATTTCATTTTTCTAGTTTTTATCAATCTTAAAGTAGATTCAGGAACTAATATTTCAAGCAATTCATCATCATTTTCTTCAACTGCTCTTCTTACTGTCTTAGCGCTTATTTCATCACCATTTATATTTCTAAATCTAGGTATTTCTATTAATTCAATTCCATATAGTGGTAAATTTCTTTTAAGTTCTTTATTATATTCTCTAGTTATGTAGTCATTTTGTTCTTGACCAACAAATCTTTTTTTTATATTTAAGACTGGTGCTATATATTGAGTAAATATTTCTTGATCTATTGATAAATCAAGAGATACATCAGTTGATTCACTTCTATTAAAATACTCAGGAAATATCATTGATGAACCAAATATCTTACCACTTGGTATTACTACTACATTTTCAAAGTCTTTACAGCCTTCTTTAACCATTTCATATCTATCTTTAAAAGAATATTTTGATTTATCTTCTTGTACAACCATTACAATTAAAGTATTAACTTCTTTTCTAGCATAGTCTATCAGTTTATAATGACCATAAGTAAATGGATTACAATTCATAAGTATTGCACCATTATTGCTAGTATTAATATTTAAACCCTTAAGAAATTCTAAATATTCATTCAAATATCTATTGTTACCAAATATATTTCTTTTTTTAGTATTAGGAATAGCTATTGCTAAAGTATGATTAATAGAATCAACAGTCTTTAATTCTTTTTCAATTTTTTCATAAATAAAACGTGCTATCATATCATTAGCTTCACTATTACAATGTGCCGGTTTATCTATAAAGTAATTTTTTAATACTCCTGAATTATATAATTCAAGAAGTGATATAGCACTATTATATCCCATACTTTTTAATACTTCATTTTCTTTCTTAGATACTATAAATATAAATTTATCATTAAGTTTACTATTGATATTATCAGCTATTCTTACTTGTTCAAAAAATTCCATAGCTCTTAATCCATAATTATTAACAGAATAATCTCTATTATTTTCATTTATTATTCTTTGCAAACAACTAGGAATAGTGTTTTTGTCATCTACTAAAACTCCATATACCATACAAGGACCTAAAAAATTAATATCAAAAGCATAATCTCTATTTTTATCTGTTGTAACTCTTTTACCATTGATAGTTCTACAAAATTCATTATTTGAATCAGCTAATCTACATATTCCATTTTGTATTATGGTACCAGGAGAAATATTTTCTAAACCACAAAATTTTGTCATAAAACTTTCACCATAAATACTATTTAATAATTTAGTAATTTCTTCGTCTATATTGTATTTACTTAAATAATATATATATCCTGTTTTACTATCTAATCTCTTTCTTTCTTCTAAACTAAAAGATGTTATGTCATCAGTACTAGGAAATTCAAATACTGTTATATCGAGTTTTTTAGATAATTTTTTAACAAAATAGTAATATTCAACATTTTCACATAATTTAGTTAAACTTATTAAATTTTTATTAAATAGTATTTCTTTGAGTTTTAATCCATTTAAACAAGTATCTAATACTATTTCATTATTATCGATTAATTTTTTTACTATATCTAAATCATAATCAATTACTTCTACCTCAAAATCGTTACCATATACATTAATATAACTATATAAAATATTAGATAATTCACCAGTAATGTATATTTTTTTGAGATTTAAACTTCTTAAATAATCAATTACTTTGTCATTATCTTTGTATAAATAATTCCATCTATGTTTATCTATATAAGTATTATTACTCCAAACATTTTCTATTTCTTTAATATCTTGTTGCATCTTATCTTCTTCTATTATTGGATTATAGCCAACTTTAACTGAATCAATATAAGAATGATAAGTTATATAAGAATTATTACCTAAGACAATAACACTTGTTTCATCTTCTAAAAAAATTTTGTTAATATTGTTAAAATAATTTTTATCATTAGTATCTAATTTAACAAATCTCATTATTTTCCCCCCTGTTAGATAGAATTATTTATTTAATATAAAATCTACTATCTCGTTATCAAATCCATACAATTCATGTTTTCCTTCATGAATTATCTTATATTCTATCTTATTTTTATCACAAAATTTTATCACGTTATTAACGTCTACTGTTTTATCTAAATCTCCTTGAATAATAAATATATTATTAAATTTTTCATTTTTAATATATTCATCACCAGATTTAAACTCCAAATAAGCATCTTTATATATTTTTATATTATTATATAAAGGTAAGTACTCATTATCATCAAAATATTCAATATTAAGATTACCAGTTTTTCTTTCCATAATTTCACAAAAATTAATAGCTGGGCACATTAAATATATTTTATCTACATCATCAATTATTTCTTTATAGGCATTAAGTATAACGAATCCACCATAACTAGATCCAAATAAATATATTTCACTATCTTTATTTTTTTCTTTAATATAATTAATGGTATCTTTTAAATAGGAAATACAATTACTTAAATTAAATTTTTTAAAATCATTTCCATCTTCACCATGAGAAATCAAATCAATACTATAAGTATCATAACCATTATTTAATAAATCTTTATAAAATCTAGTAATCCAATTCTTATTTCCACCTAATCCATGCACATATATTATTACTTTTTTATTTTTAGGTTCTGTTGCACTAAATAAATGTATCCTATTATTAATAGTAAAATCTATATTTACTCTTTTATCTTCCTTAGCTATTTCTACTAACTCTTCTATCATAATTTCCTCCAACTTATTACTTTCTTAAATGTATCTTTATTAGGAAAATCTTTTTCCTCAGTTTCCCTAAAAACTTTCTCATAATCATATGGTACTTCATATTTGATTAGTTTCGCACCATTCTCTAATATATAATATATAGCTTTATCTGTAATAGCAACTCCTGTACCATTTAATGAGTCTAATATTACATTTCCAAGAATATGATTTCTTTCAAAATGATAATGGCCATATATAATTCTATCAAAATCAAATATATTTTTACCAAATAATAATGGATTTTTATCTGCAATTTTAACATTTTCATATAATTCTGGTTTATATTTTTCGATATCATCAGAAGTATTTCTTTTTAAAAATTCTTCAGGATTTTTTCCATCATATTTCCAAACACCTATAAAATCATATCTAACATCTAGTGGAAAATGACAAAGTCCTATTTTTTTACCATTTATAACTAATTCTACTGATACTGGACTATTATTTATATAATCTAATTCTTCAGCACTTAATTGTTCACTGGTCCATATAGCATTATTATATCTTTCAATATTATTACGTTTTAAATAAGGAAACATATCTGGTCCCATAGTAACATATGCTTCTGCATTGCCTTGTATATTAATTATATTATTATCAATAGCAAGCCTTATTGTTTCACTAGGAGCATATCCTAATCCTATTATATCACCCAAAGAATAAATAGTATCTATATTTTTATCTTTCATATCTAATAAAACAGCTTGTAGTGCTTCTACATTAGCATGTACATCTGTTATTAATGCTATTTTTTTCTTCATATTATTCACCTCTACTTGAATTATTTATAAATTAATGTTAGTATATGTAACAAAAGAAATGGAGTGTTAAAATGATAATTATCGAAGGTCTTGATGGTACTGGTAAAACTACTCTTGCAAATGATTTATTAAATAAGAATTATATACTTATCAATAATAATTTAACCAGTGAATCACATGATGATAAATATGTTAATATTATTAAAACTTCAGATATTAATTCTGTTAGTGATAGATCATTTGTAAGTGAAATGGTCTATGGTAAGGTTTTATCTGGTACTACTAAATTATCAGAAGAAGAATTTATTAATCTTGTAAAACTATATTCTGAATATGAAACAAAAATTATATATCTATATGCTTCAAAAAAAATTCTTTTAGAAAGAAGAAAAGATGATTTTAAAGATAGTAAAGTTATCTTTCATCTATACCAAGAACTTATGGATGAATTTGAAAGAAGACTTGACTACATTTCAGCATATATAGATGTATTTTCAATAAACACTGGTGAAAAAAATTGTAAACAAGCTCTAGCTAAAATTATTAAATAAGTTTGTATAATTTTTTACCTTAATTATCTCAATTTTATCTTTATCAATAACAATATTTTCATGTCTATCAATTTCATATCTTGGTTTTAATATTGTTGTTACACTATCATGAATATTTAGGTCATCCGTATTAATAGGATTATCCCTATTAATACTTTTTTTATTAATCAATGCAATTGATAGATTATCTTTATCTTGAAATAATTCTTCTAATAAGTCTTTAACAGTACTAGTAATAATATTTCTATCCTCATTATTAATATTATATTCAGACATCATTTTAGAGATATTATTCATTACTCCTTCATAATTTTTTATATAAAATGCTAAATTATCATATCCTTCTTTATAAGAATACAATCCATTAGATACAAACCTAGATAGCAATACTGGCGATAATAAGGAATAATAATAAGCAGCTCCAAAATTATCTGTTGTAAATATTGAATTATTATCCTTATATGACCAATTATATGTCATGGCATTCCTTATTCCATATTTTTCTAAAATATTATTAATATTTCTTAATTTAGTTGATATTGTATCATCACCATTTAGTCCTTTAGCTAATATACTTTCTTTAAAAGAAGAATTAAAGCCATGATAACAATATCCGTTATATATGTACCTATCTATCATATATGATACTATTTTATCTTTAGATCTATATTTTTCAATTAACTTATCTATAAGATAATCATCCATCATATTATATAAATCAGTTACACTATTAGAAGTATTTATCATATTTATCAATTTTATAGTATAATTATCAACTTCTACATTAGGAATAAGTATTATCAAATCAGATATTTTTTTTATTACATTTGACATTATAAATACTTGTTCATCTATAAATGAGTATTGATTAAATCCATATTTAGATAAATCAATTCTATACTTTTTATCTAACAATCTACTAAATATACTATCAAATCTAGAATCAAAAATTTTATTAAATTCTTGCACAATAATCACCTTATTTAAAATATTCTTTTATTGCCTCTTTTTGATATGGTAACACTATACGTTCAAGTAGTTCTTCTTTTGTACATTTTACTAACTCAGAATTTTTTTCTAATGGTTCATTTTCATCATCAGATACTTCTACTATATAAATATTACTTAAAGAATTCATATTAACTTTACTTCTAGTATACCAATAGCAATCTATAATACATAATTCTTTCATACTTACAATTTTTAAACCAGCTTCTTCCATAAATTCTCTTTTTAGGCATTCCAAATGAGATTCACCATCTTCAAGACCACCACCTATTAAAGAATAGTCACCGTCTTTAGATGTAATATAAAACTTATCATTTTTCTTTACTATTCCAAAACAAGTTTCTCTAAAGCAATATTTAATATTATTATCTTTATTACCTATTATTATTTTATTCATCCCATTTTCTCCATACATCTTTTCCATTTTTTATTAACTTATTTAACTGCCTTTGTTCATCTCTATAATCCATACATTGCCAAAATCCATCATATTTGTATGCAACGATATCATTAGTCTTCATTAGTCTTTCAATTACTTCACTTTCAAATGGCCCAGAATCCTCACTTAGATAACTAAATATTTTTTTATTAGCTATCATATATCCACCATTAACCCATTCACACTCTCGTAATTCTTTTTCCCTAAAGTTTTTAATTTTATTGTTTTTTATTTCAAATATACCAAATCTTTCTTTAGTCTTAAATACAGATAAAGTAAGTAATTTCTTATGTTTTTTATGATATTCAATAAGATTATCAATATTTATATCCGATACGGCATCTGCATATGTAAGTGCAAAATCTTCATCATCAATATATTTTTCTACTTTTTTTAATCTTCCACCAGTACAAGTATCAAGACCAGTATCTACTAATTTAATATTCCAATCTTCATTAACAGTACTAAAAAATTCTTCAAACAAATCTATTCGATAACCTAAGCATATTATAAAATCTTTAAACCCATAATGAGAATAAATTTTCATAATGTGCCATATTATAGGCATATCCCCTACTTTTACTAATGGCTTTGGAGTAAAATCTTCATCAGTTCTAATTCTACTACCTTTTCCTCCTGCAAATATAATACACTTCATAATTGCTCCTATACCTTTAAGATACTACTATTATTAATAGATGTATTCCAGTAGTAGTCATCTTCTTTTTTCATAACCAATACCTGATGTTGTAGTATTTCAGTAATATATGATATTTCATTCAAAGACAATATTATATTTCTAAGTATTATCATGTTATCTTTTAGTTCAATATCTTTTAAATCTATTTCTTTCCCTAATTTTTTGATTAGTTTTTTTACATCGTTTTTACTAACCATTTTTAAATTATCATTCTTTTTTTTGCAAAGATTTCTTTGGTAATTAGGACATTTATTACACTTACAAATGTCACTATTATAAAAGAACTTTCTATCTGGTTTAGATAAAGCAACTGCTAAGGCACATGATGTAGTTTGATAAATTGGATAATCACTTTCGTCTTTAAGATGTTTCCAAACATATTCATAAGCATTCTTATCCCAAACATTATCTGCTTTTAATGCTTCTTTCCTATGATTCCTTAATTCGTTCCATTCAATATGATCTATTATTTCATCTGTAATTTTAAGACCAATTGCTACAGATGCAACAGCATATTTTTTAACAAAGTTATATATTCTATTTATATCTTCTTTTCTACTATTAGAAGGCATAAATGGTCTCCAATAATGAATAATAGTTTTATTATACTTATGCAATGTAATAAAATTATTTTCTATATCTTTTCTATTTACTCCAACTTCTATATCTTTATCAAATCCTGAATAACTTAAAAAGAATATAAATTTTTTGCCTTGTTTTTCATAATTATCTATAAATTTTATAAAATCTTCTGGTATTTTACATTTAGTAATAAATACAATTGGATTTTCAACATTTTTTTCCATTAATATAGTTACTAATTGTTTTAAATATTCAATATTATCTGGTGTAGAAAAACCATCTGTTTGAGATAATAAACATAGTGGAATATCTTTTATATAAAATTTACTTTTTAATAGCAACTTAACAGCATTTTCAGGAGATGCTAACACCTTTGGTTGTACTAAATTAAGCTTTCTTTCCCTTAAAAAGCAATATTTACATTGTTTTGGGCATCCTTGAACAGGATTAAGTACCATCCATGTAGCATGTACATCTACAATTGGATAAAATTTTGCTTCTTTTACTTTAGCAAATCTATCTAAAAACTTATTGGCATCATTAAGCATTAAATCAAATTCATGAGCCATATTTACATTTAAGACATTAGCTATATTAAATATAATTTCCAACATGTTAGCAAGTTTATATAATATAAAATCATTCACTTTTGAAAATTCATATCTAATTTTATAATGTCTATATTTATATTTTTCAAGTATTATTTCTGACACTTGCCCATATACTACATTGAATGATAATATTGCATCATTTATAGATGAAAACTCTACTTTTTTATAATTATATTCGTACTCTTTTAAATTTAATTTAAGTTTCCATGCAAGCGCTACTATTTGAAGTACAATATCAGATAATTCATCTCCAATATCATGAATATTTCTTCCTACTTCTTTATATTCTTTATGTTCTGACATAAGTAAACAAAAATGTCCTAGTTGTGTATTCATCTCGCCTAGAACTGTAATAGCGTTCCAGTTTTTGTCTTCTGTTATCTTAAAATTCTTTTTTAGTTCAATTGCTTTATCATAATAATTATCTAAAAAATATTTAACATTCATTTTAAAACCATTCTTTCTTTTTAACTTTTATAATACTGTCATATTCTTTTTTATCATCAGTATCTAAATATTCTTTCTTATGCTCTAATACGTTTATAAAATAATTAATAATGTTTCTTCTTATGTTGTAATCTGGAATATCTAGAATAAAATTATTATAATGTGATTCTGTATGATACAAGACATCCATTGCTTTCTTTTTGATTTTTTCATAGTCATCATTTCTCATAATGCTATTATTTGATTTGTAATAATAGTATCCAATATATGGAATCGATATAACTGTAGATGCTTTGTACAATTGATAAGAAGTAAGGCCAAAATCCTCTTGTGTTTTACCTTGTAAAAATTTAAAATTGTTATTCTCCCAAAACTGTCTACTATAACAGTATAGCCAAGAAGGACTATATATTTCATTATTAACTGCACATAAATTTAAAAAATCAAGACCTTTATATATTCCAATATTTTTAGTAACAAATTCTTCCACAATATTCTTATTATTATCAATCATAACCGCTTGAAATCTAAGCATATCATATTCAACATCATCGTATTCATTAATAGTTTCAATTAATTTTTGATTAATAGTATCATCCATATCTAAAAAAATAATTAAATCCCCTGTACATTTAGTTAATCCAAAATTTCTTACAGCACCTGGATCATGTTTAGATATTTTGTACAGTTTTATTTTATCCTTATATTGCATAAGTGTTTTATAAGAATTATCACAACTATTATCATCAATAGCAATAATTTCATAATTATCACATGTTTGATTAAAAATAGAATCAAGACATTTATCAATATATCTTTCTCCATTATATATTGGTATTATAATACTTACCTTTTTCATATAACCACCAGCCCTTGTTATATTCATTTATAAGCAAAAAAGAGAGACTATAAAACTAGGCCCTCCTCCTCCACAACTACCACGAATTAATTT
>CANTWP010000058.1 GCA_947853245.1 uncultured Bacilli bacterium
AGGTAGATATGGAGAATTTACGGCTTGTAGTAATTATCCAAATTGTAAATATATTAAGCAAGAAGAAAAACAAGT
The DNA here is from genome assembly GCA_947853245.1 of uncultured Bacilli bacterium. GTDB lineage: Bacteria > Bacillota_I > Bacilli_A > RF39 > UBA660 > SIG204. The sequence goes on from CANTWP010000058.1 coordinate 76, forward strand.
AATAGCAATTTGTGATTGTCCTAAATGTGAAGGTAAAATTGTTGAAAAGAAATCTAAAAAGGGTAAATTATTCTATGGGTGTAATAATTTTCCAAAGTGTAAAGAAGCTTATTGGGATAAACCCATTGGTGAAAAATGTCCAGAATGTGGTAGTATGTTAACTGAAAAAAAGGATATTATTAAATGTAGTAATTGTGACTATACTAAGTAGTCACAATTTTTCATTTGACAAATTATCAAGAAATATATAGAATATTAGAACTAGGAGAGAAAAGTTATGCAAATGAAAAATTTACAAATTAATAAACAAACAATTAAAGCTTTAGCAGTCGTAGGTGTTATGGTTTTAATATCTAATACTTATGTGACAACATATACTGATGGTCCTGTTGTTCAAAAAACATATAATCGTGATGGTAGTTCTGACACAGTTAATATTAAAACTAAAACAAAATAGTTACCTATATTTTACTTTTATAACATGGTAATTTGACAATTAAAGAAATATATGTATAATTAAAAGTACTGGGGGTATAATTGTGAGTAATATAAAAAGATATAGTTTACTTTCTATTAATAAAAACATTAATACAATTGTTAAAGTAACAGAATATGATGATCATACTAATAATGCTTTATCAAAGGAGAAGGTTTCCTTAGCAACTATTGATTTATTAACTTCTAATTTTAGTTCAGTTTACGAGTTTAATAGATATTTTGATTTACCAATCGATTCTAAATTAAGTATTGTTTATCAAGCTAACAAACAACAAAAGGTTCTTCCTTGCGTTTTTAGTGATAATCTATTAATCCGTTATTTTGCTAATGTGATTTCTTTAAATGATAATAAAATAACGGTTAACGATGAATGCTTTCGAAAATTTTTAAATAGATTTTTTATTTCGATCTGTAATGGTTCGGTAAAAACTAATATTATGTTTGATCGCACTATAAATACTTATATTAAAGATAAAATAATGGATTATTTACAATTTGATAATGATGAAGTATTTACTTTGAAGAAGTTAGAATTAGAATTACAAAATTATAAAAATTTAAGAAGTGTTATTCTTAATGTTATGGATTATGAAAAGAAAAATAATATTAAAATATTTTCTTTTGATGTACCTGTAATAGATGAATATCTTCCAACAAAGGAACCTTTACTTAGTAGGTTTATTCCAGATGATATTATGGAAGAACCACCATTTCCTCCTAATTCTTTAGAAGAAGCGAGATATAATGCTTATTTAGACAGTCTTCCAAACGAGTATATTTGTCATGAAGAAAGTCATGGTTATGAAAAAAATAAACAGTTAATCAAAAAAACAAAAAAGTTATCTTGAAATTAAGATTATAATTATATTGATAATTTTTGTTTGATATTATTTGTTTATTATGATAATATATTTTGCACAGAAGGGTATTATGGAAAAGAAACCAAATAAAGAAAATTTGAATGAAAATTATATTGATTTATCAAATGTTTATTTAGCAAAGGTAGCTATAAGAACTAAAGTAGAACTTGAAAATTTTGAAACTAGTGATACTAAGGATATTTTTTTCGTAGAACCTATTATGAATAAAGTTCCTTTTGATATGCCTTTTATTAAAAAGAAAATTATAGGTTATAGAGAAATTATTACGAAACAGCAGTTAATTAAAAGAGAATATTATTATCTTGATGAATATAGTAGTATTCCTTGTGTTATTGATCGAGACATAGATGATTATGTAGATCGAGATAGTGAATTTTCTTGCGATCATATTGGAGATTTAGTGTGGGATATTTTAGAACAATATTCTGTAGAACAATTATGTTCTAAAGATGATATACTTTCTTATTTAAATGCAACACCGGCAGAGATGTATGCTCGTATTGCTTCTATAAGAAAACAAGCTAAGTCATTAGCATTAGAAACTTATAAAACTAAACATAAAATAAAACATTAATAATAAAGCTTTTAGCAATTAAATACTTTAATTTAATTGCTTTTTTTATTTAAAACTTGACTTCAAATAAATGGATTGTTATACTTTTTTTAGGGTAGATGAGTATGAACAAGTATTTACAAGATTTCATTCAATATTTAGAGATTGAAAAGAATTATTCTTTATATACAATCGATAATTATCATTTAGATTTAGAAGAGTTTTATCAATTTTTAGAAGAAAACAGAATAAATAATTTAGAACAAGTAGATTATAAGATATTGAGAAAATATTTAAATTTTATGGATGAACACAAATATTCAACTAAAACAATTAGTAGAAAATTAAGTTCTCTTCGAACATTCTTTAAATTTCTAATAAAAAGGGGAGTTATAGAAGATAATCCAATGATATTAATATCTAATCCTAAAGATGTAAAAAGACTTCCTAAATACCTTAATTATGGAGAAATAGAACGTATTTTAGAATTACCAGATCAAAGTACGACTTTAGGACTTAGAAATGCTTGTATTTTAGAAATGTTATATTCAACAGGAATTAGAGTAAGTGAACTTGTATCAATAAAAATTAAAGATATTGATTTTTATAATAAGAAAATAATAATTTTAGGTAAAGGTAATAAAGAAAGGATTGTTTTATTTGGTGATAGATGTGAAGATCTATTACAAAGATATATTAAAGAGAGTAGAACATTATTAGATAAAAAAAGATCAGAGTATTTATTTTTAAATAATTTGGGTCATGTTATTAGTGTAAGAGGAGTAGAGAGTGTTATAGAAAAAATAGAAAAAGAAGCTTATTTAAAGTTTTCTATTTCCCCCCATGTATTTAGACATACTTTCGCTACTCATATGTTAGATAATGGCGCGGATTTGAACAGTGTCAAAGAATTATTAGGACATGAAAATTTAAATACTACAGCAATATATACACATGTTTCTAATGAACGACTTAGAAAAGTATATTTGGATTGTCATCCAAGAGCAAGGGAGAAATAATATGGCAAATTTGTATTTTAGATATGGAGCAATGGGATCAGGAAAAAGTACTTCATTAATGCAAGTAGCACATAATTATAAAGAAAAAGGATTTAAAACTTTTGTAGTAAAGCCTAAAATTGATACTAAAGGAGATAATAAATTAGTGTCTAGGATGGGTATTTCTTTAGATGTTGATTTATTGATTACTAAATACGAATCATTTTATAAATATATAGATGATATTACTAATAATATGGTATGTGTTTTAGTAGATGAAGCACAGTTCCTAACTAATAATCAAGTTAAAGAATTATTTGAAATTACTAAGATTTATGATATTCCAGTTATTTGTTATGGCCTTAGAACTAATTTTAAAGGTGAGTTATTTGAAGGAAGCGCGTCTTTATTTGAACTGAGCGATGAATTTGAGGAGTTAGCGACGGTATGTATTTGTGGTAAAAAAGCGAGATTTAACGCAAGAAAGGTAGACGATGAATATACTATAAGTGGCGAAGAAATAATAATTGATGGAAGTAAGAGTATTCAGTACATATCTTTATGTGGTAAGTGCTTTTTAGAGAAAGTTCTTAAAAAATCAAAAAAAATATAAGAAATTATATTTTTTTGTTGTTTCATAACGGCTTATTTGTTATAATTGATTTGTGTCTATTAGAATGAGGAGATGATATAATGACAAAATATGTGTATTCCTTTAAAGAAGGAAATGCAAATATGAGAAATCTTCTTGGTGGTAAGGGTGCCAACTTAGCAGAAATGACTAATATTGGTTTACCAGTTCCTCAAGGATTTACTATTACAACTGAAGCTTGTACTCAGTATTATGAAGATGGTAAAGAAATAAACGAAGAAATCCAATCTCAAATTAATGAGTACATCGTAAAATTAGAAGAAATGACAGGAAAGAAATTTGGAGATAAAGAAAATCCATTATTAGTTTCTGTTAGATCTGGAGCGAGAGCTTCAATGCCTGGTATGATGGATACAATTCTTA
>CANTWP010000059.1 GCA_947853245.1 uncultured Bacilli bacterium
TATTTTGATGAATTCTCCGTTAGTAAAGGACATACACTAATTATTACAAAAAGACATGCTGCGACATTTTTGGATATTATTAATGAGGAACAAATGGCAACAATTGAATTATGAAATAAAAGTAAAAAATATATAGATGAAAAACATGATCCAGATAGAGATAATGTTGGATTAAATTGTGGTGAATCAGCAAGTCAAAGTGTTATGCACATACATATGTATTTCATTCCTAGATATAAAGTGGATGTTGAAAATCCACGCGGTGGTGTTAGAGGTGTCATACCAAATAAAAAATTATTAAGTAGAACTAAGAATTGAAAGAATATATAATAAATTAGTAAGAGATAAAATACCTAATATAGTAAAAGAAAACGATGAAACACTAGTTGTTAAAAAATTAGATGAAATTGAATATAAAAAAGAATTAGAAAAAAAGCTATATGAAGAATATAAAGAAGTTATTGAATCAACAGGTGATGATCATGTAGAAGAATTAGAGAATATATTAGAAGTAATTAAATTATTAGCAAATTTGGAAAATAAAAATTTAAATGATGTTATAGCTATTGTTGATAAAAAAATGAAAAGCGTGGTGCTTTTGAAAAAATATTTCTTGAGAAAGCTATAGAATCAGAATGGAAAAGTTATACTGCATTTTATTTATTATGTGGATAATAAACTTATTGCATTGGTTCATTGTTCTTTAAAACATGAATATGGGGGAAGGGACAGAAACAAGACCTTTTCTGTATTGAGAAGGAGTAGCACAAGAATTAATAATAGAATGTGAAAAATGGGCTAGAACGAATAAATGTAGAGAAATTGCAAGTGATTGTGAATTATAAAATGAAATAAGTTATAAATGTCATTTAAAAAAGGGCTTTAAGGAGGTTAATAAAAAAACGAGAATAACAAACAATGATATATTGATTTAAATCATCTGTATCAAAATACTGAGTTATAATACAAAATATTATATTACAATAGTTATATATCTTTAGAAAATAGTATTTGTACTAGATTAGAACTAATTTTGGATAAAAACATATGTGAATTCTAATTTTTATAGTATAATATAATAGTTAAATATGCTGGTAGGTGGTTTATGAAAAGAAAATTTTGGTATAAATTAGATAATGTTGGAAAATTTTATTCTTTTACTAATAAAGATAAAATACCTGCTGTATTTAGATATTCAGTAACCTTAACTGAGGCAGTTGATCCGATAGTTCTTGAACAAGCTCTTAGTGATACTTTAGGTTATTTTCCAAGTTTTAATTGTCATTTAAAACGTGGATTATTTTGGTATTATTTAGAAACTTCTGATAAAAAAGCACCTGTCTCTAAAGAAGATAGGGTTATTTGTGCTAAAATATATAAAAATGGTGATGACTTTTTATTTAGAGTTAATTATTATAAAAAAAGAATTAATTTTGAAGTATCACATATATTGTCAGATGGTAGAGGTAGTTTATCATTTTTTAAATGTTTAGTTTATAAATATTTAATATTAAAATATAATCTATTAAATGTAGATATCGATTCTGATTCATCAGCTTATGAAAAAACAGAAGATAGTTTTGATAAATACTATACTAAACCTAAATTTGGTATTCCTAAGAATATGAAGAAAATTTATCAATATAAGGGTAAAAAGAAAAAAGATATAACCTTTATAGAATATCATATTTCTGCTAATAAAACATTAGAATTAGCACATAAACATAATGCTAGTTTAACAGCACTTTTAGTTGCGGTTTTAATTTGTTCTTATCAAAAACAAATGAAAGAGGTAGAATATAATCAAACTATAAAAATAGATATACCAGTTGATTTAAGACAATTCTTTAAATCGTCTACTTCTAGAAATTTTTTTGGTTTAACTTTTGTAGAATACAAATTCAATTCTAAAGATTATAGTTTTTCTGATGTAATAGATAGTGTTAATAATCAATTAAAAGAGAATGTTACTTTAGAACAGTTAAAGGTAAGAATGAATCAAATGATTTTCTTTGAAAAAAATTTATTAGCGAGAATTATGCCCATTTTTATAAAAGACTATGTTCTAAGTATTATAAATGTAGCTTTTGCTAGCAGTTCTACATCTTGTATATCCAATATAGGATTAATTAAAGTTGATAAAGAGTTAGAAAAATATATAGAAAATTTTAATGTTTTAACTACCACAGGAACGTTAAAATTAACAATTTGTTCTTTTAAAGATGATTTATCTATAGGTTTTTCAACAAAATATATAAATAATAATATAATAAAGGATTTCTGTAGATTCTTTTCAGAAAACGATATTTTTGGAAAGATAAATATCAATGAGGAGTATTCAGATGATGAAATGTAATAAGTGTAAGATTGAATATAGTGGTAGTTTAATGAGATGTCCATTATGCCAAACTGAACTTGTTGGCAAAAAAGAAGATAGCATATTTCCTAAAATACAAACTAAAGAAAAATTACTTTATAAAATATTGTTGTTTGTTTCTTTTGCGATTGGAGTTTTATTTGCATTCATTGAACATACGATACTAAAGTCTTTTTCTATTACTAAGTTCGTTGTTTTTGGTTTAATAACAAATTATATATTGATAAAGTTTATTCTTCATAACTATAAAAATGTATTAAAAACTATGAATAAATATTTCTGGTTATTACTATTATTATTTTTTATATGGTATTTTGCTACTAAAAGTATGATTATAACAACTTATATAATACCTATACTGTGTATTACAATATTTGTATTTAATAGTATTGTAATGATAATTTTAAAAAATTCTTATATTATTAAGTTTGTAAAAACAATAATTTTAAATTGTTGTATTGGTCTTATACCATTATTATTAGTATGGTTAAACTTAACAACATTTGATTTAATTTCTTATATTTGTGCCATTCTAGATTTAATATTCTTTGTTGGATTATTGATTTTCTGTAAAGATAATGTCATAGAAGAATTAAAGAAGATATTTAATTTTTAGTGAATATAACATATTATAGTTTATTGAGTAGATCTATATTTTAGATTTACTTTTTTTATTATATAATAATAAAAAAATAAATTTTTTGAAACTTTTTCTATAATAAAAGGGATTATTATAATGTAGGTGATGAAAATGGCCAGCAAATCTTACCTAAAAAGATTTAATGAAATATATGATAGTACTTATCAAGATGTCCTTAGATATATAATTGTCAAGAGTAAAAATATTAATGATGTTAATGATATTTTGCAAGAAACATATTTTGAACTATGGAAAATTTTGAGTAAGAGAGACATTGAAGATGTTAATATAAAGAGCTTTGTTATAGGTATTGCTAATAATAAAATCAAAAAAAATTTTAAGATTCTTTATAAATTTAATACGATATCTTTATTTACAAAAAATGATAAAGATATCGAATTGATTGATACTTTAAAAGAGGATGTAGATATTGAAAAATTAGTGATAACCAGTAATGATTGGGATAATATATGGCATTATATTAAGACTAAGAAAAATCAAAATATTCCAAAGATATTTTATTTACATTATAAACTAGATTTAACTATCAAAGAAGTAGCGCAGACATTAAATTTAAGTGAATCATATGTTAAAAATTCTATTTATAGAACACAAAAAGAATTGTCTATATTCTTTGAAAAAAAGGGGAGTTAGAATGACTAATAAAGATAATTTAAAAAATTCTATTGATAAAGATTTTAATAAAATTAAAAATTATGATGCGATAATTAAAAAAACGGAAAGAGTGGAGAAAATGAATAAACAATTAAAATTTGCCTTTGTACCAATTTGCCTCTTAGCAATAATATTAGGATCTGTATTTTTAAATAATAATAATGATTTACAAGATAAACCAATTGTAAAAAAGTATAATAATTCAATATATATAAATAATTTTGATGAAAAGATTGGTGGTGCTTTAAAATTAGATGTTGATATAAAATCTGTTCAACTTAGTGAGATATCAGAGAGATTTCAATTTGCAACTTCTCTGATTATTCCAAGTGATCTTAATCAAAAAGATATTTATGCGCTATATATTAGTGATGATGGAAAAGTCGAAGATAGAAAGTATGATATATTACATGATTATGTAATCCATTATACATCAGAAAATCAAGATAGAGGAGTAAGAATTTCTTTTTCTGAAAAAGGTAGGCCAATAAGAGATTATCTTCTTGGCGATGTTGAAAAATTATCAAAAATAAATAATATAGATGTTGAAATTTCGCAATATAAAGATTTGTTTTTAGCGACATTTAAACATGACAATTTATTCTTTGATATTGAAACAAATGGTCTAAATGAAGGAGAATTAATAGTTTTATTAGAATCAGTTATAGAATAATGATAAAGGCAAGATCGTATATAGATTTTGTCTTTTTTATGACAATTAAAAAATAGATATACATTTATAAAAAATAAATGTTTTAGGAGGTATTGAAATGAAAAGAATAATTAGTAGAGTTATATTAATTTTGCCCGCAATAGCCCTTCAAATACTATGGTATTGGTGTTTAATAACTATATTAAAGGACTATATTCCTTTATTTATTGAATTATTATCCTTACTTTCTGTTATTTTAGTTTTATATATAGTATCTAAAAGAGATGAAAGCTCTTATAAAATACTTTGGTTAATTATTATTCTTACATTTCCAATTTTAGGGGCTTGGTTATATATGTATACTGGAAATAAACGTACCGCTAAAGCTCTTAATAAAAGAATAGAAAAAAGTAGTCATAATTTAAAGTTAGCTAAAACTGATATTGATTTATTGGAAAATATCCAAAAAGATAATATTAGATTGGCTGAAACTTTACAGTATGTAAGTAATGAATCTAATTTTCCTATTATGTATAATCAAAAAGCCGTTTATTTTCCAATTGGTGAAGAAATGTATGTAGATATGCTGAAGGAATTAGAAAACGCTAAAAAATTTATTTTTTTAGAATACTTTATAGTTGAAGAAAGTAAATTCTTAAATTCTATTGTTGATATATTAGAACAAAAAGTAAAAGATGGTGTTGATGTTAGAATCATTTATGATGATCTTGGTAGTATTAGTACCTATTCTTATAAGAATATAAAGAATCTTAATAAAAAAGGTATAAAATGTATTCCATTTAATCCTTTAATATTTATTAAAGCATCATTAAATAATAGAGATCATCGAAAAATGTTGATAATTGATAATGAAATAGTATATAGTGGTGGAATAAATATAGCTGATGAATATATCAATATTAAAGAAAAGTATGGTCATTGGAAAGATATTGGTTTTAAATTAGTAGGAGATTCTGTTAATAATTATACATATATGTTTATAGAATTTTGGAATGCTTTTTCTACAAAGAAAATAGATAGTAAAACTTTAAAAGCTAATTTTAATGGTAAAAGAGAAGATGGATATATTTTATCTTATTATGATTCACCTGCTAATACAGAAAGTATTAGTAATAACTTATATATAGAATTGTTATCACAAGCAACAGATTATATTTGGTTTTATACACCGTATTTAATGCTTGGTGAAAATTTAATGGAAGCATTTATAAGAACTGCTAAACGAGGTGTTGATGTTCGTATTATGTTACCAGGTATACCGGATAAAAAATTAATATATAGAATTACTAGAAGTTATTATAAATCATTAATAGAAGCTGGTGTAAAAATATATGAATATAAACCAGGATTTTTACATGCTAAAGCATGTCTTGTTGATGATATAATTGGAACAGTCGGTACGGTTAATTTAGATTATAGAAGTTTATTTTTACACTTTGAATGTAATTCTATATTTTATAAATCAAATATTTTAAAAGATTTAAAGAAAGATTTTAAAATGACAGAAGATAAATGTCAATTAGTAGAAAAGAAAGATATCAATCAGAAGTTATTTAATCGCATAATTAATGCTATACTAAGAATATTTGCCCCATTATGTTAAATAATAAACTTATATTTTATATTTATTATTTTGATAATTTTAAATAAGTTTCTACTTGATTTTTCAGGATGTAATGATTGTTTATTTTAATGACTATGTATATATCAGTGTTTAAGTATGGTATATTAACTGATCATATGAATTTTAAATTGTTAATAACTAAATGATGTTATTAGCTTTTTTATATCTTTATTATACTTATAATACCAGATAATAGAAGGGAATTGAGGTAAGTATTAGAAAAGATATAATAATAAATATTTTATGGTCATATGATAGGCTATATGGATGTTTAATATTAACTTTTATAATTTTTATCTAAATGATATCTTTATCTTTGTAATTATATGTTTTTTCTTTTATTTAGAAAATATTTGTGGGATAATATATCTGTATGGGAGATGATGTTTATGGTTAAAAAGAATAAATTGTTTTATATAGTGTTATATTTAAGAGATAATTAATTGATATTAAATGTTAGTGGCAGAACAGATGTAGTAGCATTTTATTCAACATGGTTTATGAACTGTTATCATAAAGGCTTTATTGATGTAAGAAATCCATTTAATGAAAAATTAGTAAGTAGAATTAACTTTGCTGATGTTGATGCTATTGTGTTTTGTACAAAAAATCCTATTCCTATTTTAAATAGAATTAATGAAATAAATAAACCAATTCTATTTCATGTAACTTTAACACCATATAAACAAGATATTGAACCAAATGTTCCACCCAAAGGTAAGATAGTAGAAGCTATAAAACAATTATCTAATATAATTGGTATAGATAATTTATATATTAGGTATGATCCTATTTTTCTAAGTAATAATTATAGTGTTGATTATCATATTGCGGCTTTTAAAAAACTATGTGATTTATTAGATGGTTATGTTAAACATTTTATAGTATCTTTTATTGATGATTATCAAAATGTTAGAAATAACAAGAGTGTCTTAGCTTATAAACAATTTACTGAGCAAGATTATAAAAGTATTGGCAAGAACTTTAGTTTTATAGCTAGTAACCATAATATGACGGTGCAAACTTGTTTTGAAAATAGAAATTTAACTGAATATGGATTTGTTAAGGGAGAATGTCTTTCTCACGAGTTTGCTTTCAAATTAACAGGTAAGACCAATTTTAAAAGTTGGAAAGCTAGAGGTAAAGGTCCCTGTAAATGTGTTGAAATGGTAGATATCGGTGTCTATAATTCATGTCCCCATTTTTGTAAATATTGTTATGCCAATTATGATGAAAAAAAAGTTGCTAATAATGTTAAAAAACACGATCCCAATTCATCTTTACTTATAGGTAATTTAAATGATTATGACACTATAAAGAATAGAACTAAGTAGGAGGAACTTTAAATGGAATTTATATTGGAAGTATTATTAGATCTTATATTAGAGGGTAGTGTTGAAATAAGCTCTAATCATAAAATAAGTAAGTTTATTAGATATCCTTTAATAGTATTAATCATAGCTTTCTTTTTAGGTATAATATCATTAATACTTATAGTAGGATTAGTTTCTTTAAAAGAACATCCTTTATTAGGATTATTTTTAATAATTGTTTCAATAATTCTGCTTATAGGAAGTATAATTAAATTTAAAAATACATATATAAAAAAGACTCATCATGAGAATTTACATTTAAAATGATGCGTGCTATAATAAAATTGGAAAGAGGGAGTGTAAAATGAAACAAATTGGAAATATTCTTTGGGGTATTGTTTTAATTACTATTGGTGTTATATTTGGACTTAATGCTTTAGAAATTACTAGTATTAATGTATTCTTTGAAGGTTGGTGGACTTTATTTATTATAGTTCCTTGCTTTATAGGTCTTATTAAAGATAATGATAAAACTGGTAATTTAATTGGCTTACTTATTGGTGTAGTACTATTATTATGTAGTAGAAACATTATTTCTTTTAGTTTAATTTGGAAGTTAATTGTGCCAACCATTCTAGTTATTATTGGTTTATCATTTATATTTAAAGACGCAATAAATGGTAAAGTTCGTAAAGAAATTGCTAAATTAAATAAAAATACAGATGCTTCTTATTGTGCAACTTTTTCTGGTCAAAATATTAATTTTGATAAAGAAGAATTTAAAGGTTGTGAATTGACTGCTGTGTTTGGTAGTGTTAAATTAGATTTAAGAAATGCCATTATCAAAGAAGATGTAGTTATTACTTCTAGTAGTATATTTGGTGGTATTAATCTTTATGTACCAGATGATGTTAAAGTAAAAGTTGTAGCAACCTCAATATTTGGTGGTGTAGATAATAAACATGAGAATCAAAAAGATGAAAAATTAAAAACAATTTATGTAAATGCTACTTGCGTATTTGGAGGAGTTGAAATTAAATGAGTGGACTTCAAAAAGCAATAAAATATGGTGCATTAGCATTCGCAGCCTTCTTAATAATTAGTATTATTGGTGGTATTGTTGGTGGCCTTGCTTTAATGGCTAATATTTTTGATAATAGAGATGTTATTAATGATACATTTACAGATTTAAATATAAATACTAATTATAATAGTTTAGATATTGATCTTATATCTTCTAATCTAACTATTAAAAAAGGTGATACTTTAAAGGCAGAAACTAATAATAGTAATATTAGTATTAAACAAGAAAATAATAGAATTTATATTAAGGAGAAAAAAACAGGTTGGTTTACTAATATAACAGGTGATTTAGTTATATATGTTCCAACAGATTTAATTTTTAATGATATAAATATTGATTCTGGTGCTGGTAAAATAAATATTGATTTTTTAATAGCTAATCAGTTAGAATTAGATTTAGGAGCTGGTAATGTTAAGATTGATTATTTAGATGTTTTAAAGCGTGGCGAAGTAAACGGTGGCGCTGGTGAGTTTTCTATACTAAATGGTCATATGAATAATATGGATTTTGATTTAGGCGTCGGTAAAATTGTTTTAACTAGTAATTTAATAGGGACAAGTAAGATCGATTGTGGTGTAGGTGAAACTAATATAAATTTATTGGGTACTAAAGATGATTACCAAATTAGTGTTGATAAAGGTATTGGTTCTATAACTATTAATGATGAAAGCGTAAATGGCAATACTTATTATGGTAATGGAATCAATAAAGTAGATATTGATGGTGGTATTGGTAGTATTAATATCAACTTTATTACTAATGATTAAAAGAAATCTTAGGGTTTCTTTTTGTTTATAATTAAAAAATAACTTAGTTAGACATTAGTGTCTAATATAAAGTTTTTGAATAATTCTTATTTTATGTCGTGTATTTTATAATTTTGCATTGTTATGATGATGTTGGATAGGAGGATAAAATGGATCAGGAAAAGATAGGAAAGTTTATTGCGGAACTTCGTAAAAGAAAAAATTTAACGCAAGAAGAGTTAGCAGAAAAGTTAGGGGTTAATAGTAGAACTATATCACGTTGGGAAAATGGTAATTGCATGCCCGATTTATCGATGTTTCCACTCATTAGCAAAGAATTAGATATTAGTATTAATGAACTTATGACTGGTAGTAATATAGAAAAGGAAGAATACCAAGATAAATTTGAAGAAAATGTTGTTACGACAGTATCTAAAGTTGATAGGGCTAACAAAAGAAGTGATATTTTTATTAATATTTGCGTTGGTTTAATAGCATTATTCGCACTTTGGTTTAGCGCATATGTATTTTGTAATGCAGCTCAATTTACAGAACACTATAAAAATTTAAATATCACAGCACGTGTTGAATCTAAGCAAATTAGAATCAATGTTGATAGCTATTATTCAAGTAAATATGTAATAACTTCTTATAAAGAGAATAATGAAAAAATAGGATTAATATTTATAACAACTAAATATACTATTGCTAATTATTTTGACAGGAAAAATTCACTATATAATAGAGTAGATCTAACTTATGGTGATACATATGATATGATAATTAACTTAGAAAACAGTAAAATTCCATCAAAGTTTAGAATTTATTATACTGAAGTTAACTTTAAGAAGATATATAATGCTGATAATTCTAAATTAAAGGAAATTATAAAAAAATCAAACTTAGTTTATGAAGGAAATTTATAATAATTATATAGTTTTAATAAGTGTCAAAATTTGACACTTTTTTTAATCTTTGTCATCTACTTGTCACTTTAGATAGAATATACTTAACATGAAAGGAAGTTTTATATGGAAATTTTAAGAGTAGAAAATTTAACGAAAGTATATGGTAAAGGTCAAACTAAAGTAGTTGCGCTCAATAATGTATCTTTCTCTATTGAAAAGGGTGAATTTGTAGCGATAGTAGGTGCTAGTGGATCAGGTAAATCTACTTTATTACATTTAATAGGAGGCGTAGATAGACCAACTAGCGGAAAAGTCTTTATTGATGATAAAGATATATATAGTTTAAATGATGATAAATTAGCTATATTTAGAAGAAGACAAGTAGGACTTATTTATCAATTTTACAATCTAATTCCAATTTTAAATGTAGAAGAGAATATAACATTACCACTTGATTTAGATAATAGAACTATTCCTAAAAAAGAATTAAATGAACTTATTTCTTTATTAGGATTAGAATCTAGAAAGAATCATTTACCTAGTGAGTTATCTGGTGGTCAACAACAAAGAACATCTATAGGACGTGCTTTAGTAACTAGACCCGCTATTATATTAGCGGATGAACCAACTGGAAATTTGGATTCTAAAAATAGTGATGAAATTGTTGATTTATTAAAGAAATCAAATCGTGATTATAAACAAACAATTATTATGATTACTCATAATATGGAGATAGCGTCTAAAGCAGATCGAATTATTAAATTAGAAGATGGACAAGTTGTTCTGGAGGATTAATATGAGTTTAATTAATAAATTGACTATTAAGAATTTAAAATTAAATAAAAAGAGAACGATTGTCACTATAATAGGAATTATTCTTTCTGTTGCGCTTATTACTGCAGTTGCCAGTATGGTTGTAAGTTTTAGACAAAGCTTAATTATTTTTGAAAAAACCAGTCATGGTAATTATCATTTTGGATATGACTTAGTTCCTAGTTCTGATTTAACATATTTTAAAAATAATCGCAATATCGAATCTTTCTATTTAACAAAAAATATTGGTTATGCCAATATAGAAGAAAGTAAAAATGAATATAAACCATATGCCTTTATAATGGCTTTTGATAATAATGCTTTAAATAATTTAGGTATTAATATAATAGAGGGAAGATTACCAGAAAATTCTAATGAAATAGTAATACCAAGACATTTAAAAACTAATGGTCGTGTTAATTATCAAGTTGGAGATGAAATAACATTAAATGTAGGTAAAAGAATTAGTGAAGGTTATGAATTACATCAAGGGAATTCCTTCACCTCTAAAGATGAAGAGTATATCTCTTTAGTATTTACTAATACTTATAAAATTGTAGGTATTATTGAAAGACCCTCTAATAGTATTGAACCTTATAGTGCTCCAGGTTATACGTTTGTTACATTACTTGATGACATAAGTGATGAAGGAATTTATAATGTCTATACTAGATATACTAAGAAAGGGATTAAAAACCAATACCGAGTAACCGCTAATATATTAGGAATAAATGAAGATATATTCGAAAGTACTAAAGGTGGACAAATATTAAGTAATGTCAAAGATGTAGAGAATTATTTAGATGAGATAGAAAAATCTAAATATCAATTATCAGTTAATGGAACACTAATAAATTTAGAATCTATGTCTACTGATGATAGTACTATGCAAGTATTATATACACTAGCAGGTATTGTTATAATCATAATAATTATTACTTCAGTGTTCTGTATTAAAAATAGTTTTGAAATATCTATTACAGAGAAAATAAAACAATATGGTATGTTAAGAAGCATTGGAGCTACTAGTAAACAAATAAGAAAAAATGTTTTATATGAAGCTTTAATTCTAAGTATAGTAGGCATTCCTTTAGGAATATTAAGTGGTATTTTAGCGTCTTTTATTTTAATACATGTGACTAATTATTTCTTAGGAATAGGTGCTAATTTAAAATTGATTTATAGTACATCCATACTTGCTATATTTATATCAATAATTCTTAGTTTAATAACCATCTATTTTTCTGCTAGAAAATCTGCCAAAAAGGCATCTAAGATATCACCAATCACTGCTATTAGAAATTCTGGTGATATTAAGATTAAAACAAAAAGAATTAGAACTCCTTATCTAATTGATAAAGTTTTTGGTGTAGGAGGAGTAATATCTTATAAGAATTTAAAAAGAAGTAGTAAAAAATATCGTACTACTGTTATATCTATTATAGTTTGTGTATCTGTCTTTATTGGTTTAACTGCGTTTATTGATTTAGGATTCAGAATGATTAAGATGCGTTATGGAGAGGTTAATTATAATCTATATGTAGGTATTAATGACAAAGTATCAAAAGACGTAATAAGTGAAATTTTAAGTTATGATGATATAAAGAGGTTTTCCACAGTAAAAAATGTAAATTATATTATAAGAAATCCTAAAGTAACAGAAGATTATGCTAAATTAGATAGTGTGTATTATGAAGATAGTAATCAAATGAGTGTTAATGAGTTTAAAACATCTCACACAGCAATGATATCTTTAGGTAAAGAAGAATACAAAAGATATATTAATGAACTTGGTTTAAATTATAATGATACAAAAGATAAAGTTATTATAATTAATAATACTATTGAAAATAGATATATTAATAATAAAGTAATAAGTTATGAAGTAGATTTCTTTAATTATAAAAGTGGTGATATTTTAGATGGTTATGTTAGTTATTATGATGGTGAATCTAAAACCGTAGATAAAAAAATTATAGTTGCAAAAACTACATCTATTAGACCACTTGGATATGAAAATACTTATGGTATTCCTGTTTTAGTAGTAAGTGATGAATATATGGAAACATTACCACAAAATGATTATTCATATTTATATATTGATTCTAGTAATCCTGATAATTTACAAGATAATATAGAAAAAATACTTAAAGATGTTAATTATAGTTTAGATAATTTAGATAAACAAGCTAAAATGATGCAATCATATTATACTTTAATAGCAATTTTCTTATATGGATTTATTACAGTTATTGCTTTAATTGGTGTAACAAATATATTTAATACAGTTACTACTAATATGGAACTTAGAAGTCGTGAATTTGCTATGTTAAAAAGTATAGGTATGACTAAAAAAGAATTTAATCGTATGATTAGATTAGAAAGTTTATTCTATGGTACTAAATCTTTAATAATTGGTATACCAATTGGTACTCTAATATCATACTTAATATTTAAAGTATTAGGTGGGTCAGCACTAATTATTAAGTATACATTACCATTTAAAGGTATAATAATTAGTATATTTGTAGTATTTATTTTAATATTTGTTATTATGAAATATTCTATGAATAAAATAAGTAAACAAAATACTATTGAAACAATTAGAAATGAAAATATCTAAAATAAAGGACAATTAGTCCTTTATTTGTTATAATTAAGAGGGGATCATTATGGATTTATTATTAGTAGAAGATAATATTAGTATTGCTAAAGGATTAGAATATTCCTTTAGACAAAATGGTTATAATTTAATTGTTAAAAATAATATTAAAGATACTATAGCGTTTTTAGATAATAATTGTGTATCTTTGGTAATATTAGATATAACCTTACCAGATGGTAATGGTTTAAATTTTTATAATGATTATTTAAAAGAAAAAGGTATTTCTACAATATTCTTAACAGCTAGAGATTGTGAAGATGATATTGTAAAGGGCCTTGATTCTGGTGCTGATGATTATATTACTAAGCCTTTTTCAACTAGAGAACTAATGGCTAGAGTAAATAGAATTTTAATTAGAAATAAAAATAATGAAAAAGTTCAAGTAAAAGATATAATATTTGATTTTGATAAAATGGAAGTATATAAGAATAATGCATTGTTAAACCTCACTAGTCTAGAAATTAAGATATTGAATTTATTATTCTCTAATTTAAATAAAGTAGTTACTAGAAATTATATTATTGATTGTATTTGGGAATGGACTGGTAATGATGTTAATGATAATACTGTTACTGTATATTTAAAAAGAATTAGAGAAAAACTAGATAGTGATATTATTATTACAATAAAGGGAATTGGATATAGAATAGATGAAGCTGTTAAATAAGAGTAGTCTATTAAAATATGTTTTTCTTATTTTACTATCACTTATAAGTTTTTTACTAATTTTACTTATTATAAACTTTAATCAATATAAAATTTATACTAGAAATTATAATAATAAATTAAATACAATAATGTCTTTATTAGTAGATAAATATCCTGATATAACTAAAGAGGAATTAATTAATATTATAAATAATGATTCAGTAAATGAAATTAGTGTTTTAAAAGAATATGGTATTGATTTAGAAAATGATAATTTGTTAATGGAAAATTTGGAAGTTTATATTTCTTTTACAAAAATAATTATAATTGTTGTATTTGTGTTAATTATAGTCTTAATGATTATTATTTTGTTAAGAGAATATTTTAGACTTAAAAAAGTTAATGAAATTACTAAAATTCTTGAACAGATTAATCGTAAAAATTATAAACTAGATTTAGATGATTCTAATGAAGATGAATTAGCAATCTTAAAAAGTGAAATTTATAAAACGACACTGATGCTTAAGGAACAAGCAGAAAATTCTATTCAAGATAAAGTAAATTTAAAAAACTCTTTATCAGATATTTCTCATCAACTAAAAACACCATTAACTTCGATTAATATTATGCTTGATAATATTTTAGATAATAGAGATATGGAAGAAGAAATAAGGATAGGTTTTATTAATGATATTAAAAGAGAAATAATTAATATAAATTTCTTAGTAGCTTCAATTCTTAAATTATCCAGATTGGATGCTAATGTTGTTAAATTTAATGTTGAAAAGATTAAATTAAAGGATATTGTAAATTCCGCTATTAAGAATGTATCTTCTTTATGTGATTTAAAAGGAGTTAGCATTGAAGTAATAGGCAATGAAAATATTAAAATTCTTGGTGATTTTAATTGGCAGGTAGAGGCAATTACTAATATTTTAAAAAATTGTGTTGAGTATTCCAAAGATAATAGTTCTATTGAAGTAAGATATATTAGTGATAAAATATGTTCAGAATTAATTATTAAAGATTGTGGTAAAGGTATTAGTAAACAAGATTTAAAACATATATTTGAAAGATTTTATAAGGGAACTAATTCTAGTAATGATAGTGTAGGAATAGGTCTTGCTTTATCTAAAAGTATAATTGAACAAGGAAATGGGAGTATTAGTGTTCAATCAGAGTTAAATAAGGGGACAATTTTTACGATTAGATATTATGAATAAAAAATAAAATTATTTAGATGTATTGTTAAATAAGAAAAAATAATAAAATTAATTCAATTCACTCTTTCTTAGCTATGGAAAATAATCAATTATCGTTAAATCAAAGTACATGATGTAATTAATGGTAAAATTGTTTTAAGTCTAAAAAAAATTTAGAAATAATTATCTAGATCCGGCTGTTAAATTAGGACTAATTAGTTTAACTATACCAGATAAACCGACGAGTAGACATCAAATGTATTATAAAAAATAGAAGTATTACACTTATTAATACAATTAATTTTAAAAGTAAGCATGCTTTTTACAAATAAAAGACTAAAAAAATGTAAAAACTACAATTTAGTCTTTTTTTTTTGTAAATTTTATTCTATAATTATACTAGGTGATGATACATGTTAGGACAAGTAGATATAAAAAGACAGGTTAGATATAAAGATTCTATTTATGATATATTAAAAGATATCACTTTGGGTGAGCGTCATTATTTAATTATTGGTAAGGGATCAGATTCTAAATTTTTTGATATAGACTTTGTGGAGCAAAAAATTGATAATGGTAAAGTAAAATATGTATCACCAAGCAGTAGTTATCAATTTAATAGTGAACTTACTGATTTTGGACGAATACAAAGTCAAGCTCTTATGAGTTATATTGTTAATGAAATAAAAGATAATATAAATCAAGAAAGATTAAGAGATAGTGATGATACTATTAGATATATAGATGAAATAGCAAAAATTACTGATAGTAATAATGATATTAAAGGTTTCTTTGTAAATAATAATTCTTATAACAGTGAAGAAGAATTAGAAAATAGTATTAAGACTTTAATTGGTTATTATGAAAAAGAAATAAAAGGTTATGATGACGACAATAAAAGATTACCTGCAGGGGAAGTTTTAGTGTCAGATGAAACTGTAAAAGAAATATATGGAGAGTTAGAAAATACGGGGAACTTTGGGGTATCTCTTATATCAGATATGTCACGTATAAATGGTAGTAAGGAAGATGATTATATTGTTGATCCTACTAACAATATTTTTATTGATAATTCTTCTGATATTCAAGAACAATCTACTTTTGAACCTACTATTGAACAAGATAATGAAAAAACTATTTCTAATGGAGTTGCATTAACAGAAACTCCTGTAGAGGAACAACCTGTTATAGATAATGAACAACCAATTATGGGAACTAATACTGCTAATTTGTCTTTTCAAGAAAGACTTTATTTAGAAAATGAAAAAAAATTGCATGAAAAAGAACAAAGAGATTTACAAACAGAAATAGACGTTAAAACAAAAACTTTAACTCTAAATTCTAATTCAATGAGAAGACACAATGCAGCATATGTATCAATAAGTTTATTGTTATATTTAATTGGCAGTTTTGAATTATTGTTGTCAATTATATTATTAGTTAAATATTTATAAAACAAAGGATAGGTGATTCTAATGAATGTAATAATCGCTAATAGATATAAAAATGAGTTGGCGACGTTAGATATCGAAGTAATAAAAAGAATGGATGGAACTTTTTCTGCTGATGAATTAGTAGATATGTTCCAAAATTTCTTTTTCAATAAAATGATTTTAGATTTAACGGCTCTTGAAGATTATAATGACTTAAAAAATATTCAAAAGCTTTCTATATCATTAGATATGAATAAGATAATATTCTTATTACCACCAGAGCCAGGTTTTACATCCGCTAGTAATTTATCTAAGTTAATAGCAATGGGTATCTATAATTTTACAGCTTCTGTAGATGGAATTATGTATTTATATAATAATCCAAATTCATATCGTGACGTAGTCCAATATCATCAATTAGGTGATAATAATATTGGAGGAGACTTTGTTGTAACAAACGACTATAATCATTCAATGGGTATGGAAATGTCTATGTCTCAAAGAATTATTGGTGTTAAAAATTTGACTTCACATTCTGGTGCTACGACATTAGTTTATATGATGTATAAACATTTATCTGGTTCATATGCAACGGTGGCTATAGAAGCAGATAAAAGAGATTTTAACTTTTATAATGATAGAAATATGAAATCCGTTAGTGGTAATGAAATAAATAGAGCGATTGCTGATAATGCTGATAAAGAAGTTATTTTAATAGATGTAAATGGAAATCAAATGGCAGAAAATTCTTGCCATCAAGTAATCTATTTAATAGAACCATCAGTACTTAAGGTTAATAAATTAATTAGTACTAGACCAAGATTGGCTGCGGAAATGCGTGGTAAATATATTGTTTTAAATAAGTGTTTGATACCTGAAAAAGACATAAAAGTATTTGAATATGAAACAAAATTAAAGATATCTAATATTTTAGTTCCAGTAGATGATCATGTTAAGTCAGAGGAAATGTATAATTTCTTAAGGAGATTGGGTTTTGATAGAGTTTAGGCTTAAAAATATTGACAAAACAATCTTTTTAAAGTATTATTAAGGTAATAAGGAGGAAATAGTTATGTATTTTTTATATTCTAATGTAAGTTGTGGTGGAATCATCGAAGGAATGAGTAGTCAAGTACCTATTTTAGTAAGCTTAATTATTAATATTATCAAAATAGCTGTACCTGTATTATTAGTTATTTTTGGTATGTTAGATCTAGGAAAAGCTGTAATGGCTCAAAAAGATGATGAAATCAAAAAGGCACAACAAACTTTCTTAAAACGTTTATTAGCTGGTGTACTTGTGTTCTTTGTTATTGCTATTGTTCAACTAGTATTTAAAGTTGTTACTAATGGTGATGAAGAAAATAATGGAGTATGGGATTGCTTTAATTGTTTTGTAAATGGACCAACAGAAAAAGCCAAAGTAAGTGGCGGACAATGTCGTTAATTTTTAATAGAATTTAGGTGAATATAATGTTATTATTGGATTATGTTAGTTGTGGGGGTATCATAACTAAAATGAATTCTTTTATTCCAGAATTAACTAGTTTAATTATTACACTTATTAAAGTAGGTGTACCAGTTGTATTAGTTATCTTAGGTATGATTGATTTGTTTAAAGCTATGACTGCTCAAAAAGAAGATGAAATTAAGAAAGCTCAAGGATTATTTATTAAAAGACTTGTTGCAGGTGTTCTAGTATTCTTAGTATTTATTATTGTAGAATTAGTATTTAATGTTCTAGGCGACGCAATCGGTGATGAAAAAGAAAATGTATGGCAATGTGCTGAATGCTTTATCGGTGGACCCGATAAATGTAAATAATTTAAGATTTACTATAAAATAGTAAATAGATAATTTTTTCTATTTATTATTTTTTTTTTGTATGATATAATGTATGTAGCAAATTAGACTTTTTTTGTTCTAATTATATTTATTGAGGTGGATTATGGTAATAATAGATAAAATACTACGTTCTTTATTTGGCGTAATTGATGGCTTATTCGCTTGGGCAACAGGTGTTCTTTATACTTTAATTGTCCAAATAGCAAATGTCGACATATTTGGTAATTACATATATGAATTTATGGGAAGAATTTATGTATATCTTTCTATTTTCATGTTGTTTAAATTATCTGTTTCTGTTGTTAATTACGTACTTAATCCAGATCAACTTACAGATAAATCAAAGGGGTTTGGAAAACTTATTCAGAATGTAATAATTGTTATAGCGCTTATTATTATGGTACCAACTATATTTGATTGGGCTTATAAATTACAATCAACCATTTTAAATACCAATGTTCTTTATAC
>CANTWP010000060.1 GCA_947853245.1 uncultured Bacilli bacterium
TATACATGACATCTTTACCTTCACCAACACTAGTTCCACCGATTGAATAACCATCAAAACCAAGCGCCACAGTATTTTCAGCACTCCATCTTCTTAAATCCTCAAATTCTCCACCTTGAACAATACCAAATAAAGATTGCATTCCATTATTATGAACATCTTTACCTCGTTTAGCCCAACGTAAAGTTCTCTCAACACTATTTTTCATGTATTCATAAGTTACTGGATATGGAGGACATTCATCAAAACTCATTGCAATATCACTATCTAATTTATTTTGGACTTCAATAGATATTTCAGGTGTTAAAAACAATTTAGCTCCATCTAAATGACTCTTAAAGGTAACGCCTTCTTCTACAATATCCTTCTTATTAGCAAGTGAAAATACTTGAAAACCACCACTATCAGTAAGAATTGGTCCATCATAATTCATAAATTTATGAAGACCACCTGCTTTTTTTATAACATCAGCTCCAGGTCTTAACCATAAATGATAAGTATTAGATAATATAATGGCACTATGCATATCTTTTAACTCTTCTGGCGCTAAAGTTTTTACATTAGCAAGTGTTCCCACTGGCATAAACATAGGAGTTTCAAATGTTCCATAATTAGTATGAAGTAAACCATATCTAGAACCAGTTTTATCATCTTTATGTAATAAATCATATTTTACTTTCATAACGTCCCTCATTTCTAGACAATTATATATTATTTTTTAGTTATTCGCAAGTCAATTTGACAAATTACAAAAAGTCATCTATAATAGCACTTACTTAAGGGAGGAAGTTTTTTATGTTAAAATCTGAAATGCTATTAAATATTTTATCACCTGACACAATTAAAGATTTAGGAATAGATAAAATAACAAAAATTAAGAATTTAGGTAATCAATCTAAATATTTAACTACTATTCAAGAAAATAATCCATATTCCATTAATCAAAGTCTTAGTTACGAATCTAAGAGAATTAAAGAATTATCTAAAAGTTATATTACTAAACACTTGGATAAAACAGAAAAGACTCTATTTTGTTCAGAAATAAAATTCATTAGTGATGAACAAATTATTGAATTGTTAAATAAACTAGAAATATCCATTGAAGATATCATGAAAATTAATGAACTTATCAAAGATTGTCAACAAGCTAATATTAAATATACTATGACCGCTATAAGATTAGAAAACAAATATGATTTAAAAACTGATCAAGCACTTAAAATATTAAAATTAAAACCAGCATTATTAAACAATCATTATACATTAAATCAAGCAGATATAAATCTATATAATAATGCTCAAAAATTATTAATACTTTTAAGAAGTGTTACTACACAAAAAGATAAAAAGCTTAATAATTTAAATGAAAATATTAATTTTAAAAAATTAGTATTTATTGCTAAAGACTACTTTGGTATTAATGAAGCAAATTTATTTATGTTTATTAATAAAATTAATGAATTAGTAGTAACTTGCCCTGAACAATTAATTAGTAACAATAATCAAAAATCATCACAAAAAAAGAATTAATCCTATATTATTTAGAATCAATAATATGAAGATTAACCTCTTTTTTTTATTTCTTCAGACACTTTACTTAGACCTATCGAATGAGAAGCTTTTATATAGATTAATTTATTAGATAAATCTAATGTTTCTAAATATTTAATAACGTCCTCTGCATTATCACAATATACATAATTCTGGCCATGAATGTTTTTAACATAAGTTCCCACTAAAATAACCTTATGATAATTATTTAATAATTTTTTTATATTCTTATGAATTTGTACACTATAATCACCCAGTTCTAAAATGTCACCAATGATAATAATTTTATCTTTGTTAAATTTTTCTAACATTTTAAGACCTGCTTTTAACGATTCAAAACTAGAATTATATGAATCATCTATTAAAGTAATATTATTATTTAGTTTTATTATTTGGTTACGATTATCTAAACCAGTATAATCTTCTAGAGTTAATAATATTAACTTAATAGGTACATTATATTTTAATGCAATAAAAACTGCTAATAAAATATCTTCAACTAATTCTTCATTAGGAATAGGAAATACAACTTTATAATAATTGTCTAATACTTTAATTTTAAAATATAATTTATTTTCTGTACTAAGTATATCAAAAACTCTAATATCATTATTAGAATTAATTCCACATTTAACTACTCTAAATATATTAGATTTAACTTTATTTAAATAAGAATCATCACCATTTACTACTAATGTTCCATTACCAAGACCTTCAGTTATCTCCATTTTTGCTTTAAAAATATTTTTTTTAGATCCTAATAAACCTATATGTGATGTTCCAATTATAGTAATAACAGCATCTGTTGGTAAACAAATATTAGATAACATCTTAATTTCTCCTAAATGATTCATACCTAGTTCTAAAACACAAATATCATAAGTATCATCAAGTTCAAATAATGTAAGTGGTACACCTATTAAGTTATTATAATTACCTTTACTTTTTAAAACATGGTATTTATTAGATAATAAATAATAAATTAATTCTTTAGTAGTAGTTTTACCAACACTACCAGTAACAGCAATCAAAGGAATGTTAATATAGTGTGTACGAATAACTGCCGCTAATTCTAATAAACATTTTCTAGTACTAGAAACTTTTATTACAATAATTTCATCTGGAACATCAATATCACGCTCAGTAATAATGCATTTAGCACCTAATGTAATAGCGGAACTAATAAAATCATGACCATCTACTTTCGTACCTGTTAACGCTACAAATATATCACCTGGTTTTATTATTCTACTATCAATTCTAATTTTACCTAAAAAATCCTGTTCTATATTACCTTTAATAACTAGATAAGAAATACCTTTAACTATCTCTAAATAACTCATAAATCACTCTCTACATCTATCTACAAAATACTTAAATAATTCTATACTATTTGCATCATACTTAATCATTGATTCTGGATGCCATTGTACTCCTAAAAAGAAATCTTTATCTTTAGACTCTATTGCTTCTATCACGTTATCCTCACTAATAGCAGTTACATTTAAAGAAATATCTACTAAAGCAGATTTATGTCTACTATTAACCATAATTTTTTCTTTTTTAAATATATCATATAAAAGTGAATCTTTCTTGATTTGGATCTTATGAACATAATTTCTATCTTTATATTTATGATTTGCTATATCTTTTAAATAACCATTAAAAGTTATTCCCATTAATTGCATACCTAAACATATACCCAAAGTTTTAATATTTTTTTCATAAGCAGTTTTAATTAGTTCTTTCTCATAAGCAGTAAAATCGTCACCACCTTGAAATATTAAACCATCTATTTTATTAAGTATCTCATTATCTGTATTTAAAACTATTCCAACGGGAATACCACCTGCTCCTTTAACAGCAGTTGCTATAGCTTCATAAACTCCATACATATTATAATTTTCTTCACTATAAACTGGTCTAGTAACAATGCCAATAATCGGTTTCATAGATTAATCACCATTATAATTTATGCAAAAAAAAAGAAAGATTTACTTTCTAATCCATATATTTAGTCATGGTCTTCATCATTTGATTAACTTGTTTCTGACTAGGAGTTCTACCCATCTGAGTCATCATTGCTTTAATCATTTGTTCATTAATAGGAGGGTTTTTCTGCATATATTTTTTCATATATTTACGTGCAATAAAGAAACCTATAATTACACCTACTACTAAACCTCCTAATACTTTTAATAAATCTAATAAAAATGCTATCCAATCCATTTACTATCTTCCCTTCTATTAACATTTTACTAAAATGAAGAAAATTTATCAATACTAATTAACAAAATAAAGATTTTTAGAAGGATATAAAGAACGTTTGTTTAAGAAAAAATAATCATCATTTTCAAAATCACAAGCAAATAAATAAGGATAATAATAAGTAAGAACTCTCAAAATAGATGGAATATTATCCTCTGTTATACATACTAAGCAAGACGTTCTTACATAAAAGGTCGTCAGTTGATTGCAAAAATCCACTATATATTTATTTTTATTCTTTTTGCTATTAATATTTTCAAAATATGTACAAATTCTTTTAGTATCAAATAGATCACAGACTTGATTATATAATTCTAAGCCATAACTACTATTATCGACACTAATATTAGATAATGTTTTTAAAGTTTGATACAAAATATGGTTATTCTTCATATACATATCATAATACTCACTTTTAATCATAAAAATATAATACTTTCTCATACTATCACCATCTTTATTATAAATAGTGAGGTATATTTTTTTTGTCGAATTATAAATAATGATAATTTTTTATTTTCAAACATATGTTTACACAAACAAAGTTATGTGTTATAATTTGATAGAAAGGGGAAAAATTATGACAGAATTAACTAAAAGACAAAAAGATATTTTAATTTTTATAAAAAAATACTTAGCCAGTAAAGGTTATCCTCCTACTGTTAGAGAAATTGGAAAATCATTAGACTTATCAAGTCCCGCTACTATTCATGTGCATTTACATAATTTAGAAAATAAAGGTTATATAAAGATGGAAAAATCTAAAAATCGTGCAATTGAATTATTAGTTGAAAATGAGTTTTTAGATATTAGTGATAAGACTATTGAAGTACCTCTACTAGGAAAAATAACAGCTGGTAATCCTATTGAAGCGATTGAAAACCCTGAAAACTATTTTTCACTTCCAGCTTCTTTAATTCCCAAAAACAAAACAGTATTTACTCTCAATGTTAGTGGTGATAGTATGATCAATGCCGGAATTTTTGATGGTGATATTGTTATCGTTGAAAAAGCGAGTACTGCTAATAATGGAGAAATCGTCGTAGCAATGACAGAAGAAAATGAAGTTACTCTTAAAAGATTCTATAAAGAAAAAGATCATTTTAGATTACAACCAGAAAATGATACAATGACTCCATTTATATTTAATAATATTACAATCTTAGGAAAAGCTATAGGATTATATAGAAAAATCTAAAATAAATAAAAAATTTAAAAATCTGCACATGGCAGATTTTTTTATTACAATATTAATTATTTAGGATGCTGGTGTTGGTTGTAAATCTTCTATAATAGCATCTAATTGATTATTAAGGCCAAATGTCACTTGCTCATTAGCAACAACACCATTCTTAACTGTCTTTACTCTCAGACTAACTTTTGGTGGATTCTCATTTACGTCATAGATTTCTATTGTATAAGTATTAGATAAATCAGCACTTTCTGAAAATCTTCTAACAAATGATTCTATAAATTTTTCGCGGTTAATAGAAATAATATTATTTACTCTATAATCAACCATATCAACAGCATCAACCATTGCGGCCTCTGTAGTTTCTTTTAATAAGTAATAATTATGTTCATCGGTATTAGTTACTCCTTGAAAAAAATAGATCAATAATATAAGTCCTACTCCGACACCTACTACAAATATTCCCCACATTGATTCTCTCATCTATTATTACCTCCTACTTATCTGCACAACTATAAAAGTTATCACTAGTTATATCTTTACAAGTTCCACTTT
>CANTWP010000061.1 GCA_947853245.1 uncultured Bacilli bacterium
AAACAAAGTTGCTGTATTATTATCGGTATAGAATCATTTAAAAATTTCTTATCAACTGAAAACAAAAATAAGTTGGGTGAATTATTTGAATTTTCTAAAAAACTAGGGATAGTTAATTTTATATTTGTTGATAGCGTTGATAATATTAAGAAATTTGAATATGAAACTTGGTACAAGAATTGTGTTGACAATAGTACTGGTATATGGGTTGGTAATGGTATTAATGATCAATATACAATTAAAACAAGTATGCGTATTGATGATATGAAGAGAGATGTACCAGAGGGGTTTTGTTTTGTTATTAACAAAGGTCGAGTTAAATTTGTTAAGTATGTATCTAAATTTAATTTAAAAAATGATACTGGTAATGAAAATTTAATTGATGATTTGGAAGATATTGAGATGTTAGAAGATGTTTAAGTTATATGATATAAACGAAGTAAATGTTTTATTTTATAAGTGTTGACATATTATTTTAAAAATTTAATAATTAGATTGTAGGAAAATAGGGGATATAAATGACTAAAATTGCACTTGTTTACAAAAAAATTAATTTGGAGGAAGTTTTAGGTCACAACCTAGTTAATGTTTAAGCATAAAAACAAATAGAGAAATATAAACTCTATTTTGTTTTTATCCTTTTTTTATTTTTCTAAAAAGTGGGGGTGAAATTATGTCTGGTAATATTAATATTAATATTAATCCAGAAGAAATGATTTTTTATGGTAATGCTGTTAAGCAAAATGGAATAGATTTTTTGACAGAGGTTGCGTCGAGTTATCAAATTATTGATGATTTAAGCAGTGCTTGGACTGGAACATCAGCATCACGTTATACTGACAATGTCAAAAAATTTAAAAAAGATTTTGAAGATTTTGGAGATTTAATTAATAAATATGGCGAATTATTGGTTGCCATTGGAAAAGATTATACACAGTTAGAAGAAAAATTTTAGAATGGAGGTAATATAGTATGGCAATGACATTTAATGCCCAAGGTTGTGCATAAGCCGCTAATAAATTAAAATCAGCTTCTGAAAAAATAAATGAAAATAATAAGAAAATCTTATGAACTGAAGATAATTTAAAAAAATGATGAAAATAATGAATAATATATTAGAAAAATACTTGCCAATAGTCACACTTGGTTATTTTGATGAAGAAGAGTATTAATTTAAAATAAGTTTAAAAAATAGTTTAAAAGAAAATTTATCTAATGGAAATACAGAAGTAATAGAGGATTTATAATTCTCTATTATTTTTTAGAAAAAACTATAAAAATATCTAATTTTATGGTATTATTATAATAGGATGGTGATAATATGGATAGCACATTGTTACTTATTATTATAGTTCTTAGTGTAGTAGCAATAATCTCTATTATTATTGTATTAAATACGATTCATAGTAAAAGAACAAAAGAATTAAAGAAAATTATTGATAATTTAGAGATCGAAAAAAATAAGATTGATAGTACACCAATTAATCCAGAACTTTCAAAAGTAAAAAGTTTGGTTAATAATGAAAAGATGGAAATAATTTATCATGATTGGAAAGATAGATTATCTGACATTAAAGAAAATCAAATTCCACAGTTGACAGATATGTTAATTGAAACTGAGTATTCTTTAAATAAAACTAATTATAAAGGTACTATGTATAAAATTGCTAAATTAGAGATGGAGATATATAAAGTAAGAACTAATTCTGAAATATTGTTAAATGAAATTAAAGGTGTTACATCTAGTGAAGAAAGAAATAGAAAAACCATTACTGGTTTAAAGGCTAAATATAGAGATTTATATCAAAAATTTATTTCAAATCAAAGTGAATATGGTGAAGTTGCTCGTTCTATAAGTTTACAGTTTGAAACGATCGCTAAAAGTTTTGAAGTGTTTGAACGGTCTACTGAAAAAAAAGAAGTATTGGAGCTTGATGATATTATTAAGTCTATTGAAAGTATGCTTAAGGGAATGGATGTTGCAATCGAAGAAGTTCCATCTATTCTACTTATGACTAATTCTATTTTACCTAAACGCATTGAGGAAGCAAGTACAATATATAAAGATATGCAACAAGAGGGTTATCCACTTGATTATTTAAATGTTGATTATAATTTAACCGAAGCTAAGAAAAAAATAGCGGATATTTTAGATAGAACAAGGGTTTTAAATTTGGAAGATAATTTGTTTGAAGCAAAAGTATTACTTGATTATTTTGATACATTATTTGGTGACTTCGAAAAAGAAAAGGTAGAAAAAAGTAATTTCGAAGAAATAAATTATAAATTTCAAAAAAAACTTAATAAACTTAATAATTTAGTAAATGAAATCTTTAAAGAATTAGATGAAATTAAGAATATTTATAATTTATCTAAAGCTGATATCAAAGTTTTGGAAGATATAAATGATGATTTAAAAGAATTAAATAAAGATTATGAAATATTATTAGATAATACAAAAAATAGTAGTTTTGCTTTTTCAAAAATGATTAAAGAAATCGAAAACCTATTTGTGAAATTAGTATCAATTGAAGATAGTTTAGATAATTCACTGAGTGTTATTGGTGGAATGCGTGATGATGAATTAAGGGCACGTGAACAATTAGAGGAGATTAAAGCTATACTTAAAGAAGCTAAAATGTATATTAGAGATTGTAATTTACCAACTATTCCTAAGAGTTATTATACAGAATTAAGTGAAGCAAGTTTAGCTATTAAAGAAATTGTAAAAGAATTAGATAAAAAACCTATTACAATTAAAGTATTAAATACTAGAGTTGATACAGCTAGAGAT
>CANTWP010000062.1 GCA_947853245.1 uncultured Bacilli bacterium
GCTTTATCTCGTGAACAATTGTTAAGTAAAATTTGGGGCTATGATTTTTATGGTGATGATCGTACTGTAGATACTCATATTAAGACACTAAGAAATAATTTAGGGAAGTATCGTGACCTTATTACTACTGTAAGAGGTATGGGGTATAAGTTTGTAGTTAATGAATAAGTTAAAAAATAAAATTTGGTTATATTTAATCTTTTTCTTAATTATCATTTTAGCGTGTCTTTGGTTGTTTCAAGTAATTTTATTAGACTCTTATTATGAATGGAAAGTTAAATCTAAATTAGATGAAGTAGCAATTCTTGTAAATAGTAGTCAAGGCGATTTAAAAACAACATTAGATGAACTTGCTTATAATAATGATATCTGCATTGAGATAATTGACAATAATAAGTCAATTCTTTATTCATCTAATTATTTTTATCGTGGTTGTTTAGAGGAAGGAAATAAATCATATAGTTTTTATAAAGACCATTTTATTGAAAATAACTATTTAGAACAAACATATTTATTAAAAAATGTAAAATCTAATACTAAAACATTAATTAAAGCTATTAAGAGTGATAGTTTTTATATATTTATCAATGCTTCGTTAGAACCAGTTGGTGCTACTATATCTATATTGACTAGTCAACTTCGTTATGTATCTATAATAGTTTTAATACTTTCATTGTTTGTTGCATATTTTTTATCAAATAAGATATCTAAACCGATTTTAAAGCTTAGTAAAGGAGTAAAAGAGTTCTCGAAAGGAAATTATAAAGCAGATTTCGAATATAAGGGTAATATTGAAGAAATAAAAGAATTATCTGAAGTTCTTGATAATGCCGCTAAAGAACTTGATAAAACAGAATCTTTACGACGTGAATTTTTAGCGAACGTTGGTCATGATTTAAAAACTCCACTTACCATGATTAAAGCTTATGCTGAGATGGTACGAGATGTTAGCTATAAAGATAAAGACAAACGTACTGAGAATTTAAATGTAATTATTGAAGAAACAGATCGTTTAAACATTTTAGTAAATGATATATTAGAATTATCTAAATTACAAGCTAATACAGTTAAACTAGAATGTGAAGAGTTTGATTTAGATGCCCTTATTAAAAGTATCTTAAACCGTTATGATATATATATATCTAAAGAACATTATACTATTACTTACGAGGGATTTGAAAAAGCACTTGTATATGCGGATAAAAAAAGAGTTGAGCAAGTACTATATAATTTAATTAATAACGCTATTCAATATACTGGTGATGATAAAACAGTTATGATAAAATTATCAGTTAAAGATAATAAGTATTTAGTAGAAGTAAAAGATACTGGTAAAGGTATATCTAAAGATGAATTAAATAATATTTGGGATAAGTATTATAAGATAGATAAAAGTCATAAAAGAAATACAGTAGGTAGTGGAATAGGTTTATCAATTGTAAAAAGTGTTTGTATTAATCATAATTTTGATTATGGTGTACATTCTATAAAACATGTAGGTACAACATTCTGGTTTAAAGTACCGAAGAAATAAAATAGATAAGAACAGCAAAATTAGATTGCTGTTTTTATATGCCTATATTTCTTTAAAATCGGTATTATTTCTTTGACAAATATAGAATATTATTATATTATATATAACCAAGAGGGATATATATGATAAACAATAGATGGCAATTTGATGAAGAATTTTTAATTAAAACGATTAAAGATGCTAAAAAATTGTTAAAAAGAAAAGATGTTTCAGATACTATTAAAGGATTAATGCAAGAAACGATCTGTCAGTTTTCTGAATTTTTAGATGTAATTAATAATAACTATGTAACTACATCTACTAATAATGATATTAATTCAGATTTTTATAGTATAAAAAAACAATTTATAAATAAAGCAATTCATGATTATAATACAATTGGTAGTAATATTATGGATATGATTCTTTATTTATCTAATAATCATACATATTTATGTTGTAGTAAAGAAAGTTATAGTGGTAACTCTACTCCAGATCAAATTGTTGAACAGAGTCTTGAATTATATGAAACATATTTCCCGGATCTGTTACCCATTGCGAAATCTATTATTGAATATCCAATTAACTTAATAAATTTTACTTCAAAGCAAAATATTGGTTCTCAATGTTTTTATGAATCTATTTTTAAATTACCATTTATTCATATTGAGAATAGTGCAAATTTCCCGCCAGATTTTATTCATGAATTACAACATGGTATAGAAGGTATTCAAGAATATCGAAGCTATCGTTATTTTAAAGAATTAGGCCCTATTTTAATGGAAACTTTATATATTGATCGAATGGTTAAGAAAAGAGAAGCTAATGCTTCATTATTATATTTTGAAAGAATTGAAGAAGCTGAAGCATTTCTAGATTATTTATCATGTTATTTTAAATGTTTAAAAACTTTAAGAAAAAGCAATTTTAATGTAAAAACTGGTCAATTTGTGGAAATATTAAAAGAAGCTAGATTGATCTATAATGATAGATTAATTATCAATGGAATGTTAAATGATGATTTTAATGAATATATTATGTATCTATTATCTTTTCTAAAAAGTTTGGAAATAAGAAATAAAGTTCATCAAGATCAAAAATATGGTTTTCAATGTTTACAAAAGTCTTTAAAAGGAAAAACGATAGAATATATTAATGAAGAAAAGCTTTTAGAAACATATGAAGACTATTTACAAGAAGTTATATTAAAACAAAAGAATAGTTCACATACTAAAAAATATTATAAATAATTTATAATATATTTTTAATTTTATAATAATTAAAAAGACGAGGAGTAATTATGTTGGAAGATAGAAAATGGCAGTTTGATGAATGCTTTTTAAATAGTGTTATTGGTATTGGTAATAAATTACTATCTAATAAAGAAACTGAAAAGGAAACGAAGATTAAAATTATAAAGACTATCAAAACTTGTGAAGAACTTTTAAGTGTTTTAAATGGAACTTATATGGAAGAAGAACAATCAGAAGAATTTAAAGGTTTTAATTCTACAAAGAAATGTTTATTAGAAAAAATGCAGTTAGATTTTCAAGAAATAGATCATAATATTATGAATTTCATATGTGATTTAAACGATATTAGTTCGATATTTTATCCTTGCTATGAAAAGTATAATGAATGTAATTCTATTGAAGATATTATCACTAATACTTTAGGCGTATACGAGTCTTTTGCACCTGAGTTATTATCATCAGCAAAAAAGATTATTTATAGTGATTCTTGTGTTATTAATTTTTCTAATAAATATCATATTGGATCTCAATGTATTTATGATCGTTTTATAAATACTTCATTTATTGAGATAGAACAATATAACAAACGACCGATGACATTTATTTACGAGTTAGAACACGCTATTGAAAATGCTAATTCATATGATTTTGGTAAGTTTTATAGCGAAGTAGGGGCTATTACTTTTGAAACTTTATATATAGATAATATGTGTGAACGCAAAGAAAACAACGCTGAATTATTATATTTTAGACGTTTATCAAATTTTTCATTTAAATTAGATTATCTAAGTTCCTATTTTAAAGCTCTTCAAAGTTTAAGTAAATATAATTTTGATGTTAATAAATCACAGTTTTTAGATATTTTACGTTCTTCTAATTTAATTATAAAAGATCGTATTCCTTTATTTATGTTAAAAAAGAATACTAAAGAATATCTATTATACTTTCTTTCATTTTTAAAAAGTATTGAGATTAGAAATAATTTTCATGATGATAGAAAATATGGTTTAAAATTATTAAAAAAACTGGCGACAGAATCAAATTCTATGTTTAGTGATAGTTTTTTATTAACTTTATTAAATTTAGAAAATTATCAAAACGAAGTAAAGGTTAAAAGATTACGTCGCAATTACAAGTAATTGACACTTTTAAAAACTGGAAAAAAAACCGCTATACTTTATAGTGGTTTTTTGATATAATATTTAAGATAGAAGTAGAAAGTAGGTGGGATTTTGAAAAAGTATTTTAAACTAATGTTAGTATTAATATTATTGTTTATAAATGTTTTTCCAGTTTCCGCTTTGACAATTACTGGGCGATCTATAGATAATGGAACTAATATTAGAAGTGGAGCTTCTACAAAATATTCTATTTTAGGTAGAAGTGAATTTGGTACTTCTTTTGAAATCTTAGAAACTGTGCCGACCGAAAATGTAGGTTCTTGTGCTACGGGATGGTATAAATTTAATTATAATGGTTCAAATGCTTATATATGTGGTGATTATGTGTCTATATATATAGATAATTCTGATGAAGTTATGAGCGATGATCTAACTGAGGAAGAAAAAGCTAAATTAGAAGCAAAGAAAAAATATGAAGAGGGTTTAAGAACTGCTGGTTTTCCAGAATCTTATATTCCATATTTAAGTAGATTACATGAAAGTCACCCTGATTGGATTTTTGAACCATTAATTACGGGAATTAAATTTTCCGAAGCAGTTAGTAAGGAAAGTGCTTTAGGTGTTAGTTTAATTCAAGATGGTTCTGCTTATGATGGTTGGAAATCTATAGTTTCACCAGCATATGATTATGGAACTGATAAGTGGAAATCTTATGATTCTGGTAATTGGGTAGCTGCTAATAGTGAGGCAATAGCGTATTTTATGGATCCAAGAAACTTTTTAACAGAGGCTAGAATATTTCAATTTGAAAAACTGAATTACGATGAAACTTATCAAACGGTTGAATCTGTTCAAGGGATATTTGGTAAAAATTCATTATTCTATTCGCATGCAAATGCTTTTATAGAAGCTGGTGCTACTTATGATGTAAATGCTGTTTATTTAGCCGCGAAAGTAAGACAAGAAGTTGGTGTAAATGGAAGTGCTTCCACTAGTGGTGGTAGTTTTACTTATGATGGTGTTTCTTATAAAGGTGGTATTTATAATGTTTATAACATTGGTGCTTATAAAACCAGTGCTGGTAGTGCTGTTGCAAGGGGGCTTTA
The DNA here is from genome assembly GCA_947853245.1 of uncultured Bacilli bacterium. Taxonomy (GTDB): domain Bacteria; phylum Bacillota_I; class Bacilli_A; order RF39; family UBA660; genus SIG204. The sequence continues at coordinate 4,994 of CANTWP010000062.1, forward strand.
TTGGGCTCAAGGTGGTTTTGGATTAAGTAATCCAGATAAATACTTACGTCCTTGGACAACGCTTGATCTATCGATCAAAGGGGGAGCATATTTTATTGCTAATGGATATATCAATGCTGGTCAATATACTACTTATTTACAAAGATTTAATGTTGCAAAGGGGTATGTAGGAACATCTCATCAATATCAGACCGATTTAAGAGCACCATTTTATTCTTCAAGTAGTAGTTATCAATCTTATTACAATAATGATCTAGTGGAAACTTCCTTTAAGTTTACAATACCTATTTATGATGATATGCCAGATTATACTTTTTTACCAGATATTGGTAATCCTAAT
>CANTWP010000063.1 GCA_947853245.1 uncultured Bacilli bacterium
TATAACCATGAATATGTATTAAAGAAATAAAAAAATTCTTATGGAAAGTTATTAAAAAATGAAAAAAATTAGCTAAATATATTGCAATTACAAAGAAAAAATGGTATTCTTAGATTGTAAGCAAGATAGCTTAACATATAGGAGGTTAAAACATGTCAAAAACAGATTTAGTTAACTTTATTGCAGAAGAAACAGGTTTAACTAAGGCGGATTCATCACGTGCTTTAGAAGCAGTTATGAATGGCGTAATTAAAGGATTAAAAGAAGAGAAGAAAGTAGCTTTAACAGGATTCTGTACTTTTAGTGCTGTAAAGAAAGAAGCAAAAGAAGGACGTAATCCAAGAACTGGTGAAAAAGTTGCTATTCCTGCTAGAGTAGCAGTTACAATTAAAGCTGGTTCAAAATTAAAGGATGCTTTAAACTAAAAGGCTTTTGCCTTTTTTTTTGGGAAGAGGGTTTATAATGTATAATACTGCTATTGAAATATTAAAGAAAATTGGAGCTTCCGGGTATCAAGCATATGTAGTAGGTGGTTATACCAGAGATCTTTATTTAAATAAACGTAGTATGGATGTCGATATTTGTACAGATGCAACCCCCAAAGAACTAAAAGAAATATTTGGTGATATAATGTTACCTAGTATTCAATATGGTTCTGTAACAGTAATATATAATAAAATTAGATTTGAAATTACTACTTTTCGTAAAGATTTAAAATATGAAAATAATCGATTACCTGTAAAGATAAAATATATTCATTCACTAATTGATGACTTAAAACGAAGAGATTTTACGATTAATACTCTTTGTTTAGATGAAAATGGTGAAATTTTAGATTATTTAAATGCTAAAAAAGATTTAGATGCTAAAGTAATTAAAATGGTAGGCAGTCCTAAAAAGAAATTAAAGGAAGATAGTCTTAGAATACTTAGAGCTGTTAGATTTGCAACTATTTTAGGATTTGCTTTAGATGATGAATTAAAAAAGTATATTAAAAAATATGGATATTTATTAAAGAAATTATCATATTATCGTAAAAAAGAAGAATTGGAAAAAATATTTACTAGTTCTAATATAGAATATGGTTTGCAAATTTTAAACGACTTAGATTTAGTAGAACATTTGGAACTTAAAAATATAGATAAACTTGTTCCAACACCTTCTATTATTACTATTTGGGCTCAGCTTGGAGTAAGTGAAATTTATTCTTTTTCTAATCATGAAAAAGATACAATAAATAAGATAAATGAATTATTAGATAAAGATATTCTAAATAATGAAAATTTATATTATTATGGACTTTATATTACATCTTTAGTTGGAGAAATCAAAAAAATTCCTAAGAAAATAATTGTAAAAAAATATAATGATTTACCAATAAAGAGTTCTAAGGATATAGTTATTAATGGCAAAGAGATAAGTTTAATTTTAGATAGAAAACCTGGTAATTACTTAAAGGATGTTATTCATTCATTAGAAATTAATATTTTAAATGGTAATTTGAATAACAATTATGATGAAATAACAAAGTTTATTTTAGAAAATAAGCAATCATTTTAAGTTGCTTATTTTCTATTGTCTAAAATATTTAAAATATGTATAATATTGTTGGAAAGGTGGTTAGCGTTTATGATAGACAAGGTAGAAAGAATTATTAAAGAAAGAGATATTACTATTCCTAGTTTATTATTTTATAATTATAAAAAGTTAGAAATAGATGCGGAAGAAGTATTATTATTAGCTTATTTAATTAATGGTGATATATTTTTTAATCCTAAAAAGATAAGTGATGATTTATCATTAGAGTTATCTTATTTAATGGATCTAATTAGTAAATTGACTAATTTAAGTTTAGTTAATATTGAATTAAAGAAAATTAACAATATTAGAACTGAAATAATTAATTTAGATGGTCTTTATAATAAATTATTAGATTTAATTATGGAAGATAAAAATGAAGAAAAAGAAACTATCTATGATATATTTGAAAAAGAATTTGGTCGTACGTTATCACCTATGGAGTATGAAATTATAAATACTTGGCAAGAGAATATGATAGGGGAAGAAACCATAGTTTTAGCCCTAAAAGAGGCTGTTTACAACGGTGTTAGTAATCTTAGATATATTGATAGAATTTTAAATGAATGGGTTAAAAAAGGCATAAAAACAGTTGAAGATTTAGAGAAGGAGAAAGCTGAATTTTCAAAACGACGTGTACAAACTACTAAAGTAGATGAAAATGCAGATTATGATTGGTTAAATGAAGAGTAAGGAAATAGTTGATTGTTTAAACAAAATTATTCCTGAACCTAAGTGTGAGCTTAATTATAATAAAGATTATGAATTATTATTAGCGGTTATGTTAAGTGCTCAAGCAACGGATAAAAGGGTAAATATGGTCACAGCCATTTTGTTTGATAAGTATCCGACGTTAGAAGCTTTAAATAAAGCAGACGTAGATGATATTATGGAAATTATTAAACCGATTGGTACATTTAAAAAGAAAGCTTTGAATGTTAAAGATATTAGTAAGCGTTTATTAGAAGAACAAAATGGACAGGTACCGAATGATAGAGCTTTTTTAGAAAGCCTAAATGGTGTTGGTAGGAAGACTACTAATGTAGTATTAAGTAACTTGTTTAATGAACCTTATATTGCTGTAGATACACATGTAGCTCGTGTTAGTAAGAGATTAGGAATTGCACAAAAAAAAGATGATGTTCGTGAAATTGAAGAAAAACTATATAAGTTTTTTAAGAAAGAGAACATGAATCGATTACATCATCAATTAGTTTTATTTGGTAGATATTATTGTAAAGCTATGAAACCAGAATGCGCTAATTGTGAGTTAAAAAAATATTGTAAAAAAGATTAGAAAGTTTTATCTTTCTAATCTTTTTATCTATTCTATAGTTATTATTTTTTGTAATGTATTACGATGGTTTTTATAAACAACAGTATAGGTAATAGTATAAGTTTCCGGACTAGAAGTATTAATACTAGTCACTATTTCATCATGAGAATTTTTAATAACTTTAGTAATATTAGATAATTCTGTTACGTCAATTAAATTTTCTTGTACAATAACAGGCTTTATTGGTTCTTCATAAATATCATTGATATTTAAACTAATTGTTTGTTGACCATTGATATTTGAAGTGATTAATGTTGCTACATTATTAATATTAATTTCAACTTCCATACCATCACTAGCATTAGCTTTAAAATTAGAATATGTAGTTTTAACTTTAAAACTTATTGTACCATTATTTAATACAGACGGAGTATATTGGAAAGTACTATTATTGGTTTTACCTATCAAGTTATAGTTACCACTACTATCTTTAAGATAAATTTCATATTCTACTTGTCCTAATAATTGATTATTTTCATCTAATCTACTATTTACAAAATCTTCTAAACGATCTTCAGTAAAGAAGATTTTTGAAAATTCATTAGTCAATGCTTCTTCATTTAATTCATTAGGTGTATTAATTGGAGACCAATTAAGAGTAATAGTTGAATTATTTTCATTAATATTTAAGTTTGAAACATTTGATAATTTTGCAAATCTATTTGAAACTTCAGTCGGTTCTGTACCAATTTTGAAATATTCTGTTGTTTTTAAATGCTCTGGTGTAAATTCACTGGCTAATTTAGGCTCAGAAGTATTTTTTTCAACTTCTATACCTACAACACTAGAGGGCTTATTAAAGTCTTTAGAACCACTTAATACACCTTTAATAACAGCTTTAAATAAATTTGTATTCTGTCCTCTACTTATTGTGTAGTAATCAGAAGAAATATGATCATAACCGTACCATACAGCAACAGCATAATCTCTGGAATAACCAACACACCATAAATCATTAACTGCATTGTTTGGCAAATGAAATTGTTGTTTAATTGAACTATCAAAGTTAGTAGTACCTGTTTTATTAGCATATTGAATTCCGTTAACACGATTTGCTTTAGTAGTATACATGGCTGTATCTATTAGCATACTAGTTACCATATAAGCAGTTGAGTCACTCATAACTTTTCTAGTTTCATAAGTGTTAATATATTCTTCGTTGGTTTCCCTAAACACAATTTTAGTAAAACTGTAAGGTTCAATATACGTTCCACCATTAGCGAATGCAGCATAAGCTGCTGCCATCGAAAGAGGAGATTCTCCGTTATATCCACCTAATGAATGTGATTCGAAAATCATGCCATTTTCAAGTTGTGGACTTAATCCTAAATTTGTAACAAATTTTTTAATATTACTATTTTTTGTACTTTGGAAAACTTTTAAGGCTGGAATATTTCTAGATTCTTTTAATGCTTGTCTAATTGTCATTAATCCTTTAAAAGAATTATCCCAGTTTTTAATATTGCCACCAGAACTATATCCATGTGGTTCATCGACGATTGGTTGGCCTGTAGACATATTATTATATTCAATAGCAGGACCATAATCATAAAGTGGTTTAGCAGTAGAGCCTATTTGTCTATTGATCATAGTAGCGTAGTTAAATGTTCCAACACCAGTACGATTCCTACCAGAGCCGACTGCTACAATAGCGCCAGTATTTGTATCAGTAACAACGATACCTGCTTGAACTACTTCATTTTCCCATTTATAACCTTCGCCGGCCATGATTTTGTTTATATGAGCTTGTTTCTCTGTATCTAATGTTGTATATATTTCCATAGGTACAGAATAAGGATTTTGACCAGTTTTCTTTTTTACTTCTTCAACAACAGTATCAATAAAAGATTGATAAGATTCTGTTTTTCTTCCTGTTACAATAATATCATCGACTGTTAATTGTAAAGCGATATTCTTTTCCTCTTCAGTAATGTATCCATGTCTTTGCATAAGCCCTAAAACAACTTTTCTTCTATATTCAGCTTGCTCTGGGAATATAAATGGATCATATGCATAACCACCTTTAAACAATCCCGCTATCAAGGCAGCTTCTGAAATATTAATTTCACTAACACTTTTTCCAAAATAGTTTTGACAAGCTTGTTCAACACCCCAAGCTTCACCTCCCATATAATAAGAATTAACATAGAACTCTAATATTTCTTCTTTAGTATATGTTTTTTCTATCTTAAATACGGCTAAGTATATATCAGTAAACTTTCTAACAATTCCATCAAAACCACTAGCTTCAAAAGAAGTAAATGCATTTTTTGATACTTGCATTGTGATAGTTGAAGCACCACCACCACCACCGCTAAATACTTGAGTAAGTGATGCTTTTAAAAAACGAGTTGGGTTAAAGCCATTATGTTCAAAGTATTGTGAGTCTTCAGTTGCAATAATGGCATCTACCAATATTTCTGGTAATTCTTCATAAGACACTTTTTCTCGCATTTGACTACCTAGTTTAGCAACTATTTGACCATCTTTATCATAGATGATTGTTGATTCTTTTGAATATAGGTTGTCTGGATTGAACTCTGGAGCTTTTACTACTATATAAATCGCAAAAGCGATACAAGCAATTAACCCGATAATTACACACCATAAAAAAACCTGTGCTAAAGTTCGTCTTCTAATCTTTCTTTTAGATTTATTTCCAATAAAAGAAATAATAGGTAAGAACCATACTACAATATCTAATAAAATTACAATAATAATTGCTTTTTTAAATCCAATAGCAATTGTTCCAATAATAAGAGCAATTATACTTAGACTAGCTAAAATAATATCATACATATTTTCTCGAATAAATTTTAATATTTTTTTATAAAAAGTCATTTTTTTATTATTAGTTTTATTTGTTTTTTTCTTTTTAACTTTTTCTGTTTTAGTTTTCTTTGTTTCAGATTTTAAACTATTTTTTTTGTTCATTTTAATTCTCCTTTAAAATAAATTTTTTCTATTATTGATAAATAATCTAAGCGGGGATTATATTTTTCATCTATTAAATATCCTTGTTTTTCAAAGAAATCTAAATTGATTGATTTCTTATCATAATTATTTAAGAAATAAGATAGACTATCAATAGTTAATAGAAAAGTTTTATTTAATTTTGTAAATCTAACGATAAGGAACGCTATTCCTCCATGTTCCTTAATTCGTTCTAGATGTTTAATTTGATGGGCATGAATATTCGCTAAAGGGAAGCTAGTAGAACTCATTGTTTCCTTTGCTTCAAAATCTATATATTTTTCTTTATAAATCCCATTATAATCTGTTGTCGAGGGAATCTGAAAATAAGCTTTTTTAATAATAGCTTCTTTTCTAGATGGATAATCTACATCGACAATTTTAATTGGTGTTGGTTTTTTATAGACCACAGCAATATTTTGGATTAAGTAGTAATTATTGGTTTCGTTTAAATCATATTCTAAATTCATTCCACGATTACCATAACTAATACTTTTTTTTTCAGTTGATTTTGCTCCAAGCGGATAATTCATAATTTCACCACTATAATTATACTATAAAAAAGCTTTTTTTTCTACCTTATTTTAATGATTATAAATCTAAATATATCTATTTATGTCGAAACGCAACATTTTAATTTATTTTTATGTTAAATTTAAACTCGAGGTGATACTATGTGTTATCATAACATAGAAACAATTTTTGACGAAATGATCGATGACATCAATTATATTAAATTATCTTCTAAGTTTTTAAACTTAGGTATTCGAAATAAAAAATAGTTATTGATCATTAATACTTTTTTTGTTATACTTTACTTGTAAGTAATGGAGGAAAAGTATGAAAGATAAAAGAATGTTATCAATGATAATAATTTCGGTGGTGGTAGTGATAGTATTTATTATCATTATGGTTATTATTTCAAGTGTTAGTGGTAAAAGATTATCTTATGAAAAAGTAGAAGATAAAATGAAAAGTGCTGCTGTTCAATATTATAATACTAGGGAGAACGAATTACCTAAACAAAATGGTGGAACAGTAGTAGTAAATGCTGATACATTAGCCAGCAATAAATATATGAAATCTTTAAATAAAATAGTTCCAGAAGGTTCTAATTGCTCTGGTAGAGTTGTTGTAACAAAAAATGGTGAACGTTATTTATATTCTCCAATTTTAGAGTGTGGAACTGATTACAGTTCAAAGAAATTAGTCGATATATTAACGGATAGAGCGAATATTGTAATTAATGGTGATGGTTTATACTCTAAAGAAAATGGTTATATCTTTAAAGGAAGCAATGTTAATAACTTAGTTAAATTAGGTGATACATTATGGGCTGTTATAGATATTGATTCTGAAGGATATATGCGTTTAATCAATGTTAGTGGTGGCAAAAAACTTAAAACAATTTGGGATGATAGATATAATATTCAAGAAAATTCTCATGTTGGTATAAATGATTACTCTGTAAGTAGAATGAAAGACACATTAGTTAGTTATGAAAAAGAAGAATATTATTTAACAGAAGATTTTAAAGTTTATGTAGCTTTAAAAAAATGGTGTATAGGTAAGAGAAGTAATAATAATTTAGCTATCAATAATAAAGAAGAGTGTGAGGAATTATCTGATGAGCAAATGTTTGGTCTTCCTTATGTAAGTGATGCATTTATAGCAAGTATAGATAGTAATTGTCGTAATATTGAAGATGCATCTTGTGACAATTATAATTATTTAGCTGAATATGCTTTATCTAGTTGGACTATGACTGGAGTAGAGGAGTCCACTAGTAGTGTTTATTATATTGTATCTGCTGAAAGTGTACCTGTTAAAACATCTTCTAGTAAGAACATTATGCCTACAATTTATTTAAGCAATAATGTTATGTATGCCTCAGGTGAAGGTACTATAGAATCACCATATATACTTAAATAATAGCGAATTGTCGAACATTGACAAATCGCTCTTTTTTTGAGATAATTATATGGGATGAGAAGAGGTGTTGTTATGTATCAAGAGAGAATTTTACTTACAGTTCAAGATATATTGGATAAAGAATTTAAAATTGACACCAGAGGATATAGACCTCAAGAAGTTGATAAATTTTTAGATGTAATTATTCGTGATTATAAAGAAATGTCTTCTATTATAAGAGAACTGGAAAGTGACAAAAAATCTTTGGTAGACGATAATATTCGCCTTAAACAAGAAGTCCGCAATTTAAAAACTAAGTTAGATGTGATTGAAGAAGGTAGTACAACTGAAACTAGTAGTACTACGAATGCTGATGTTTTAAGAAGATTATCTAATTTAGAAAAAATTATTTATGGAAGAGAATAGCAAATCTTGACAAACGCTGCATTATAAATGTAGAGGAAAGTCCATGCTCGCACTATCTGTGATGATAGTAGTGTTCGTGCGTTGGGAAACAATAACCAACGGTAGTGTAAACTAACGGCGCCAAATTAACCTAAGTTTTTGATATGGTTATAGTAGGCATAAAGTGCCAAAGAGACGATATCTTTTAGAAATAAAAGAAGTGGAACGTGGTAAACCCCACGAGCGAGAAACCCAAATTTTGGTAGGGGAACCTAATAAAAAATAATTAAGAATTTTTTATGGGATTGATTATTCAATAGATAAATGTTTGTCGCTTTTTAAGTACAGAACATGGCTTATAAGATTTGTTTTTTTGTTCACAAAAAGGAAGGAATTTATGAAAGATATTGGTGAAAGGCTCAAAGATACAAGAGAAAGTATGGGCATTACTTTAGAAGAAGTATCTGAGGATCTTAAAGTTGAACCATCGCAGATAGAAAACTTAGAAGCTGGGAATATGGAGAACTTTAAAGATGTATATTATTTAAAATATTTAATTAGAGATTATTCTAAATATTTGGGTCTCGATAAAGAAAAATTAATTAATGAATTTAATGAATATTTGTTTGATTATACTTCAAAAATATCATTAGATGATATTAAAAAAGCAAAAGAAGAAATTAAAGCTGGTGAAGAAGAAAAGATTAAATCGCCTTATACAGTAGAACCAAAACAAACAAGAACATTTACACCAATTTTGTTTTATATGTTTGCTATTGTAATAGTAGCAGTAGTCGCTTATTTTGTTTATTCTGAATTAAATAGAGAAAATATTAAAGAAGAAACCATTACAATAAAATATGAAAGTAGGTAGTGTTTATGAATTTGCCAAATAGAATAACTATGGTTAGAATCTTTTTATCATTAATTATTATTGGTATTTTATTATTCCCTTTTGATGCAGCTGGAATTAACACTTTGAAATTATTTGTTAATGAATCGATCGTTATAGATGTGAAATATTTAATAGTTGGTGGATTATTTATTGTAGCATCATTAACTGATTTTGTTGATGGATATATTGCTAGAAAATATAATATGGTTACAGATTTAGGAAAAATGTTAGATGCTATTGCAGATAAAATTTTAGTAAACTCTGTTTTAATAATTTTAGCGACAACTGGTTTTATTTACCCACTTATTCCAGTAGTTATAGTTTGTCGTGATACTTTTGTTAATACTATAAAGATGATCGCTGGTAATAAGGGTAAAGTAGTTGCCGCAATAAAATCTGGTAAAGTTAAAACTATTTGTATGATGATTGGTATTTCTTTAACATTATTTTATAATATGCCATTTGAATTATGGAATTTAAGAATATCTGATGTTTTCTTATATTTAGCATGTATTCTATCAATTATTTCAGCGGCAGAATACTACCATTTAAACAAAAAGTTTATTTCTAAAGATTAAGCGTTTTGAAAAACGCTTTTTTTGTTAGTTAATTTTTAATCTTTAATTAAAAAAATCAGCCAAAATTAGAAATCAAACAATTGTTCGGAAAACTATTGACAAAAAATTATCTTTATTATAGAATTAGGTTGTAGGGTTTAGGGAGGAAAATAAGATGGTAAAGACAACAAATGATAAGACATTAGAACAGGTATTACAAGATATTGAAAAGCAATTTGGTAAAGGTTCTGTTATGCGATTAGGGGATAATGAACATGTAGAGGTAGATACTGTACCGAGTGGTTCAATCTCTTTAGATGTTGCATTAGGTATAGGTGGATATCCAAAAGGAAGAATAATAGAAATTTATGGGCCTGAATCAAGTGGTAAGACAACTTTTGCGTTGCATGCAATTGCGGAAGTTCAAAAAGCGGGAGGAAGAGCGGCATTTATCGATGCGGAACATGCTTTAGATCCAACTTATGCTTCTAAGATTGGCGTTAATATAAATGAATTATTATTGTCACAACCGGATAATGGCGAACAAGCATTAGAAATCTGTGAAGCTTTAGTTAGGAGTGGTGCTATTGGAATAATAGTTATAGATTCAGTAGCGGCATTAGTTCCACAAGCGGAAATTGAAGGTGAAATGGGTGATTCCCATGTGGGATTACAGGCCAGACTTATGAGTCAAGCCTTAAGAAAATTATCTGGAGTAATTAGTAAAACAAATACAGTAGCAATATTCATTAATCAGTTACGTGAAAAAGTTGGCGTAATGTTTGGTAATCCTGAGGTAACTCCAGGAGGAAGAGCGCTTAAATTTTATTCTTCTGTACGTTTAGAAATTAGAAAAGGTGAACAATTAAAAAGTAGTACGGATATTGTAGGAAATAAAACTAATATTAAAGTAGTTAAGAATAAAATGGCTGCACCATTTAAAACTTGTACTATAGATATCATGTATGGAGAGGGAATTTCCAAAACTGGTGAGTTAATAGATTTGGCTAGTGAAGCTGGAATATTAGAAAAAAGTGGAGCTTGGTATGCCTATAATGGTGAAAAGATTGGCCAAGGTAGAGATAATGTTCGTGAGTATTTAAAAAATAATGAAAAAGTATATAATGAACTTAATAAAAAAGTTCGTGAACATTATGGCTTAAATAATAAAAAGAAAAATGAGGAAATAAAACCGGTGGTTAAATAAGTAGGCTTACTACTTATTTTCTTTTGTAATTGAAAAAAATGTTAAATCACGATATAATCTTAGTGGTGGTTTTATGTGGCAAATAGGTAATGTTAAAATTAAGAATCAAGTTGTTTTAGCGCCAATGGCTGGTATTTGTAATAGTGCTTATCGTAAGATTATTAAGGAAATGGGTTGTGGTTTAATAGAAGCTGAAATGGTAAGTGATAAAGCAATCACTTATGGTAGTAAGAAAACAATCGATATGCTTTATATGACAGATTTTGAAAGACCAATATCACAACAGATATTTGGTAGTGATGAAGAATCATTTGTAAGTGCTGCTAAATATATATATGAAACAATGCATCCGGATATAATAGATATAAATATGGGCTGCCCAGTACCCAAAGTAGCAGTACGATCTCAAGCAGGAAGTGCTCTTTTAAAAGATCCAAATAAAGTTTATGATATAGTTTCTGCAGTAGTAAGTTCTGTTCCTATTCCTGTTACTGTTAAAATTAGAAGTGGTTGGGATGAAAAGAGTATTAATGCTGTAGAGATAGCTAAAACAGTGGAAAAAGCTGGGGCTAGTGCTATTACTGTTCATCCACGAACTAGAGCACAAGGTTATTCTGGTCATGCGGATTGGAATATCATAAAACAAGTTAAAGAAAATGTTACAATTCCCGTTATAGGAAATGGTGATATTATTAGTTGCTATGATGCAAAAAGAATGCTTGAAGAAACTGGTTGTGATGCTATAATGATTGGTCGAGGAGTACTAGGTAATCCGTGGTTAATTAAAGAATGTATTGATTATTTAGATAATGGTATAGAACCAAAAGAAATTACAAAGAAAGAAAAACAAGATATGATAAGAAAACATCTACAATATTTACTAGAAATAAAGCCTACTAAGGTAGCGTTGTTAGAAATGCGTAGTCATGCTTCTTGGTATTTAAAAGGACTTCCAAATGCTAGTAATATTAGATCTAGTATTAATAAAGTCGATAATATAGATGATTTTAATAAATTATTAGATGAATTTGAAACGGAGGAATCTTATGAAAGCGAAGTTTAGTAATAGATTATTTGCTTTTGTCATAGATATTATAATAGTCACTTTGATTTTTTATGGATTAAATTCTTTAATACCTAAAAATAGAAATACAATAATATTAGAAAATGAATTAACAGAACTACGTTCAGATTATTTAAAAAATGAAATAAATACCTCTATATATATTAATAGATATGCTAACTTACAGAGAGCTTTAGATCAACAAAGTATTCCTAATAATATTTTAAATATCATTTTAATTCTAGGTTATTTTACTTTAGTACCATATTATTGTAATGGAAAAACAATTGGGAAAAAGATATTTAAGATTAGAGTTGTAAAAGCAGATATAAAAGAAAAAATGAGTTTAAATGATTATTTAATTAGAACTTTAATTATAAATGGTGTGGCTTGTTTTTTAGTATCTATGTGTGTTGTATTTCTTGTTAATGATTTGAATTATTTTTTAATAACAACAATTTGCGGAATTCTACAATTTTTACTAGTAATTATTAGTGGTTTTATGATAATATATAGACATGACAAAAAAGGAGTGCATGATTTAGTTAGTGGCACTCAGGTTATAAAAGAAGGGTAGTGTATAAAATGAGAGAGTTTTCAGAACAAGAATTAATTAGACGTGAAAAAGCTGAAAATATCCGTAATATAGGTATAGATCCATTTGGACATAGATTTGATCGTACACATACATCAGGTGATATTAAAAGCTTATACGAGGTTATGGAAGAAATAAATGGAGAAGATAAGACTGTTAAAGTTAAATTTGATGGTGAATTTATTTCTTCAGAAGAATTTGGAGAAAAGATGATCCCAGTTACTGTTGCGGGTCGTATTATGACTAAACGTGGTAAGGGTAAAGCTGGATTTATGCATATACAAGATCGTGATGGTCAAATTCAAATATATGTAAAATTAGACAATGTGGGTGAAGAAAATTATGAATTATTTAATAAAGCTGATTTAGGAGATATAGTTGGAATAGAAGGCACTTTATTTGTAACACATACTGGTGAGCTTTCTGTTAAAGCTTCTAAATATGTTCACTTAGTTAAAGCTTTAAAACCACTTCCAGAGAAATTTCATGGACTTACTGATATTGAAGAAAGATATCGTCGTCGTTATGTTGATTTAATGATAAATGATGAATCTAAAAACATAGCACTTACAAGACCAAAAATTATTCGTGCAATTCAAAACTTCATGGATAGTAGAGGTTTTACAGAAGTTGAAACTCCAATCCTTACAACTTTACTTACTGGAGCAGCAGCACGCCCATTTGTAACCCATCATAATACACAAGATTTAGATATGTATTTAAGAATAGCTCTAGAACTTCCACTTAAAAGATTATTAGTAGGTGGTATGGAAGCTGTATATGAAATAGGCAGAGTATTTAGAAATGAAGGA
>CANTWP010000064.1 GCA_947853245.1 uncultured Bacilli bacterium
TAATGAAATAAATATCCAATTAGTTTCTTCAAGACTTAAAGAAATTAGAAAATCATTAAATATGACTATGCGTGATTTAGCACTAAAATTTAACACTTCTTCATCAGCAATAAGTAATTATGAAAACAGTAAATTCTTAATTTTAAGTCCTTTCTTAATTGAACTTTGTAAATATGGTAATTATTTTATTGATTGGGTACTTGGTAGAACAGACAATAAATTTTTAAAATAAAAAATTAATATATGTTAATACTTCAAAAGTATTGCTAAATTAATTATGTGTTAAATCAAATAATGGAAAATTGCAATAAAATTTGCGGTCTTTTTAATCGCAAACAAACAGCGACCGAAAACTGTCCGAAAAGTGTCCGAAAACATTGATAATTATTTTTCTTTCACATTTGTATTTTTTAGAATTGTTTATTCACTTTTATATAAAAAAAAATAAGATTCAGACTGTTACTGAATCTTTCTTTTAAAAATTTTTTATATTTTTTTCAAAATAAAAAGGAATTTAGAAAGTTTTAGCGAATAATACTATTAGGAGGTGTAATATGTCAAATTTAAATAATTCAGAACTAATGAATATTTATGGTGGTAGAGCTGGATTTGCTTTACCTAATTTTGGTGCTTATATCAAAGTGTTTAATTGGATTTATAAAACTGTTAAATCTTGGTTCTAATTTTTGGCAGTAGTATTTTTGCTACTGTTTTTAATTTTTAATAACGAATAAATAATTAAACATATAACACCAAAGACAATATAAACTATATTATTTAATTCAAAATATCCTATCATTGCATAAATATTATGAATAAAATGCATAATTATTGGATATATTAAATTATCTGTTTTAAAATAAGAATAATTCCATACTAAACTAATAACTAATAGTATTATAAAACCATCTATTCCATAAAAATGTATTACTGAAAATATTATTGAAGTTAATAACATAACTACTATGGTTGATTTAATCTTTTTATTTAAATATTCATATAATCCAAATCTAAATATTATTTCTTCAAAAATAGGAGCAAATAAACATGTAGTAATTATTTCTAATAATACAGTCCAAAATTTATTGGAATATTTGAAACTGTTTCCTCTATTGGTAAAAAATAAATTGTTTGTTCAATTAATATTCTTAACACAAAAGATAAAGATATCATTCTTGTTAAAAAACTTAAATCTAGGTTTTTAAAATTAAACCTAGTATTTAAATTAAGAGAATGTTTCTTTTTCATTGTATTAATAACCGAAATAGCAATTAAAACAATTATTGCTATAAATAAAATTCTTATAAAATAAAAATTATTAATTAAATCACTCATTCTTCCTATACTATTCCTTCCTATCAAATTTTACAAATATGTTTCTTCATAAAAATCAATTTCTTCTTGTAACGCTTTTCTATTTTTATAATTTTCTCTAATATATAATATTATATTATTTAATTCTTTTCTCCCATGTGGTATCTCTAACATATTATTAAAGGCGCTTAATATTTTTTGATAATGTTGTCTACATGAAGATTTATCTATCTCATTTATTAATTTAACTTTATATAATTCCAATATTTCTTTAGGTCTATGTTTAGATAATAATTTTATATACTGATTTATTGTCTCTATCCATTCATTTTCTAAATAATTAATTAAATCATCATAATATTCTTCTTCTATACAAATATCTATATATATTCTAGAATCTTTTACTTTTTCTAAATAGTTTCTTTTTATTTTATTCCATTCGTTTTTAGAATAATGATTTTTTATTTCACGATACGTCTCAATATTTTTATGCTCTAAAAAATATTTATCTAGTAATTCTAAATATTTTTGTTTATCTTTATTTTTATAAATCTTTATTAATTTTATAAAATATTGTTCATTTGAATATCCTTTATTTGCATAAATCATTTTTTCAAGAAGATAAATTTGTTTATCTTCATCATTCTTATATAAATCCAGTAGAAAATCACAAATTTCACTTAAATCCAAACTATTTTCCGCAAGTTTTAAAGCATAATTTTTATCAACAAAATAATAATTAATATAAATTATTTTTATTTTAAAATTTCTCTTTTCATAATCATATATTCTGTTATCTTTATCTAATTTTCTTAATAATATTAAAGTATCTTCTGCTTGCCACTTATGTTGAATATATTGATACAGCAAATTCAATATATTTTCTTTGTGATTAAAATAATATTCATCACTATCAATAGTATATATTGTTCCTATAAATGATAAAAATTTAACAAATATTCTTTCATTTTCAAACAATTCTTTAAATGATTCAAATAAATTAGCAAAAATTCCTTCTTTTTCACCATATTGATCATACACATCTAAAGCATCAACTTCCATTATAAAAAATTCAAATATTTCATAAGCTAGTTCAATATCATTTTTTATATATTTGGTTCCTTCTTCAATAAATTTATTAACAATATCTATATAATCATCCAACTCATTTTGGTGTAAATATGTTCTATTATGAAATAATTTATTATATTCTCTTTTAAACTCTTTTTTGAATTTTTGAAAATTATTTACTTCTTCTGTATTTATACTTACATTATTTTCCTTTATAGGCATATCATTATTTTTTAAACAATATAAAACCGCTGCCATATGCTTACAATTATTTTCTTCAGCATATGGACAACTACATTCCATATTACAAATATTATTTTTATTTAAAACTATTGTTACTTTATACTCTTCTGAACCATTTACATTAGCGATAAAACCATCTTTTAATTTTATTATTTGTTTTACTTTTCTTTTTTTGTAATAATCGTAACCTCTTCTTAATATTTCTAGAGGAAAGTATTTATCAATATCTTTTACTTCCATAAAACCACCTATAATATTTTTAATAATACCAGACACAGTTTTAACTTTTGTCCGGCATAATGTAAATTGTATTTTAAAAACTATTCTTTATATAAATATTTTTCTATTAACTGTTTAGCTAATTCTTCTCCTTTAGGAGTCAAAGTCACTGATTTATTTTTATGTTTACTGAAAAACAAGTATCCATTATCAGTAAGATTATTAATAGCATCAAACGAATATCCTTTCCAACAATTCTTTAATACACTTTTATTTAAATTATCACTTTCATCATAATATAAACTTTCTTCTTCCCATGAAGTTAAATACATTAATAATAGTGTTAATTCTTCGATATTTTTATCCATATATTTCTCCTACTTCAAAATTATTTATATTAAAATTCATCACTTAATAAGAAATCAATTAAATTTAAATGAATTATTCCATCACGAGATAAATCAACCTTATCAAGTGATAAAATGTATTTTGGATAATTATCCTCAATAGATTTATATGCTCCGAATTCTCTTTCTATTGTTTCATCCTTACCTTTCATTTCATATGTTACTTGAATATATTTTATATTTCCTTCTTTTTTCACTAAAAAATCCACTTCACCATTTTTAGTCTTTCCTATATATACTTCATAATTTCTATTAACAAGTTCATTATAAACAATATTTTCTAAAACTATATAACTCTTAAATTCAGGATTATTATTTTTTATTTGAGCTATTCCTAAGTCAGTAGCATAATACTTATTAAGCGTCTTTAAAACAGCTTTCCCAGCAATGTCATATCTGTATACTTTTTTTAGTATCAAAGCTTTACAAAGTGCATCAATATAGTTATATAAAGTTTCATTAGATATTTTTTTATATTCTTTTTCTAAATATTTATTTATATTTTCAGCAGAAAATTCTCTACCAGCAGTCTCAATTAAATATTGTAGTATCATATCAAATAAAATAGTGTCTTTTAAATTAAGTCTTTTTACAACATCTCTAAGAATAATTGAATCATATACACTGTGCAAATAATTTTTTATGTCTACAGCATTTAGAAATTCACATCTGTTAGGTAGTCCGCCCCATTTTGCATAATCCCAAAAAGAGTCCATATCATATCCGTCTTTACCTGTTAAATCAATATATTCTTTATATGATAAAGGATTAATATTAAATAAAACATATCTTCCGGATAGAACAGACGATAATTCATCTGATAACATTTTGCTATTAGATCCTGTTATAAAAATACTAATATTTTTTACTGAAGCCCTTAATGAATTAATAACTTTTTCAAAATTTTCAACATTTTGAACTTCATCTAAAAACAAATAATATATTTTATCATCTTTAATTTTATCTTTAATATATTTATTAAGTTTTTTATAATCAAGTAAATCCTCATATTCGATAAATTCAAAATTAATAAAAATTATATGTTCTTCATCAACTTTTCTTTTTTCTTTTAATTCATCTATTATTTGATTTAAAATAACTGACTTACCACATCTTCTTATTCCTACTAAAATTTTAATTAAATCAGAATCATAAAAACCTCTAATTTTAGATAAATAATTTTCTCTTATAAGCATTTTAATCACCTCTGAATACATTATATACTATTTTTTTATATTTGTAAAGTTATTTCGTTTAATCGTAATAACTTTTTTGTTTTGGGAAGTTATTACATTTCATAGTATGTGTAAATTTCATTATTTATTGCAAAATTTAAAATAAATTTCTTAAAACTATTTCAAATCACTAAAAAACGATATATAATAAAATTGTTAGATTTAATCTATTATTTTTTCTTAAATGTGTGTAGTTAGCGCTCCAGTGACGTTTCTGTTCGAACTTTTCGAACA
The DNA here is from genome assembly GCA_947853245.1 of uncultured Bacilli bacterium. Taxonomy (GTDB): domain Bacteria; phylum Bacillota_I; class Bacilli_A; order RF39; family UBA660; genus SIG204. Next base: position 4,724 of record CANTWP010000064.1, read on the forward strand.
TTTACGATAGATATCATCTCATA
>CANTWP010000065.1 GCA_947853245.1 uncultured Bacilli bacterium
CTTTTATAAATTCGAGAGTAATAAATTACTAACAGAAATGTTAGTTTTTTTGTTATTTAATTATATAAAAAGACGAGCATTGCTCGTCATCATAAAATTTAAGACTTTGTGACATAAGATGAAGTTTAAAAATATCTTGTCCAATTTTTTTCTATATTTTTATATTTTAATAGGAATAGGTTCTTTTAAATTACTTTTTCATTGCAATACTTATTGTGTCATTTATTTAAATTGTTTTTTGCTTTCTAAAACTAATTGTTTAGCTTTTTTTATTTATTTCTTTTATTGGTATTTCTATCATAAATTGACCTGAACTATAAGGGGCTACTTGATAATGAAGAAAAAATATAATAATTTTATCATTTGAAAAAACAAACTTAGAAAAGTTTTCATCTTTTGGCTGAGTACCATCCAGCATCATTGTAGTATCAACAATCTTCTTATTATTGGTTAATTCTTTTCTACTAATTGAAGAAAAAAGATTTAAAACATTAGAGTTTATTTTGATTAATTCATTGATACCAACTAATTTATTATTAAACTTATCATAATTAATAGTCCATATATCATGATTCGGATGGGCCCCTCCAGTATAGTATTCGATATTAAAAGCATAAGAAATAAATTTATATGATTTATAACTTTCATAGGTTATTATTAAATAATAATACTGATTTGATTGAACATTTAAAGAAGCAATTTCTTTTTGAAAATTTGTAATATATTCATTTATCTTTTTAAAAATTGTTTCATTTAATAATATATATTTGGTATTTGGATAGTATACAAGGATCTTAGTATTATTATCATTTTTAATTTCTATTTTTTGTTCATTATTAGTAGTATAGCTAACACTTTGAATATATAAAGTTTCTTTTTTTCTAGTAAAAATATAAAAAGATAAAACAACAATAAATAAAATATTAATAATTATTAGTTTTTTCATTATATCACCATTAAATTCTATTCTAAAGTGATTCATATAATCAAAATTTTATTATTATTTACCAATTTGACTTTGAAATTAACCTTTGTTATAATACTCAGCACAAGAAGGGATATTATGATTTTTAATGATAAAAATAGTTTTATAAGATATATAAAAAGTCTTGATGAATTAGGATTTGGTTCACAAGGAATAACATATCATGATTTTAATAGTGGTAAAGCAATAAAAGTGTTTCATGAATTTTTCGAAAATGAAGAAGTAGATCAATACTGGTGGCAAGTTAGAGATATTTTAAAATTTAGAGATTTTACAAACGAAACTTATGTTTTTCCAGAACAAATGATTATGGTAGAGGGTAGGCTTGTAGGGTATATTAGTAGATTTGTTAACGGAAAGGTAATTTCCACTATTGATCCCTTAAAAGTTAATTTGGATAAATTAATAAAAGCATCAGCATATGCAATTAAGGATATTAGAATTATTTCCCAAAAAAAAATTTTAACCTATGATGTTATGTATAATATTATGTATGGTATGGGTAAATTCCATGTTATAGACACTGATGAATATTGTTATTCTGACAAAGATTATAAATTAATATTACATGAAAATAATGTAAATTTTAATATGGGAATTATGTATTTTCTAGTTGATAACTTATTTAATGAATTTGTGGAAAAATCTAAAATTTTAAGTGAAATGTATGATACAAGAGATTGTGATATATTAGAATTTTTAATGGAATTAAAAAAACAACTTAGTGAATATGTCGGTTGTGATATTAAAACTTTATCGCAAGCCAAATCTTGCCTTAATAAATTAAAAAGAAAATCAGAGTTTATACGAGGATGTTAATTAACTAGGTAAAGTTTATTTAAAAAATATATCAAATAAATAATGTAGCACTTATCAAATAAATAATGTAGCACTTAATTATAGTGCTTTTTTTTATGTTGTGATATAATGAAAAAAGGTGATAAGCTATGAAAAGATTTAATCCTGATATAAATTGTGGTTTAAGTAAAAAGCAAGTAGAATATCAAATAGAAAATCATAATGTAAATGAAGATACTACGGTTCCTACTAGAACATTTGGGACTATTATCCTTACTAACATATTTACTTTATTTAATATGTTAAATCTATTTTTTGCAGTTATTATCTTTTTCACAGGAAGTTATAAAAATTTATTATTTTTAGGTACAGTTTTTTGTAATACTATTATTAGTATTATTCAAGAATTTCGAGCAAAAAAAGAAGTTGATCGATTAAAACTAATTTCTATTCCTAAAGTAATTGTAATAAGAGATAGCAAAGAGGAAGAAATAGGTATAAATGAAATTGTCTTAGATGATATAATTAAATTTAAGTTAGGTAATCAGATCGTAGTAGATTCTATTATTTTAGATGGTAAAGTAGAGGTAAATGAATCATTTATTACTGGTGAATCAGATTCGGTTATTAAGAAAAAAGGAGATATGTTATTATCAGGCAGCTTCATTGTAAGTGGTCATTGTATAGCTAAAGTTGAACATATTAAAGAAGATAATTATAGTTCTAAAATATCTAAAGAAGCTAAATATTTAAAAAAAGTTAATTCTATTTTATTAAATTCATTAAATAAAATTATTAAAATTATTTCGATAGTAATTATTCCATTAGGATTATTGTTATTCTGTAATCAATATTTTGCTATAAAGAATTCATTAAATGATGCTGTTATAAATACAGTAGCGGCTTTAATAGCCATGATACCGGAAGGATTAGTACTTCTTACTAGTACAGTACTAGCAGTTAGTGTAATTAGACTTTCTAAATATAAAGTACTCGTAAAACAACTTTATTGTATTGAAACATTGGCTCGTGTTGATACTATCTGTTTTGATAAAACGGGTACGTTAACAGAAGGAATTATGGAAGTAAAAGATATAGTTTTATTAAATAAAGATTATTCTGTTAAGAAAATTATGGTCGATTTTTGTGGTAATTTTGATAATGATAACGCTACGATGATTGCTTTAAAAAATCATTTTGAAGAAAGTAGTTTTACTAAAGTTAATAAGGATACGGATATGATTCCTTTTTCTTCCGATAAAAAGTATTGTGGAATTACGATAAATAAATCCTCTTATCTTTTAGGTGCACCAGAAATGATATTAAAGGATTCTGTTGATTTATCTAAATATGATGATTATAGGGTTTTATTACTTGCTAAAAGAGATAGTGAAGTTATACCAATTGCTTATATATTGTTAGAAGATAAACTAAGAAATGAAGCTTCTAAGACTATTAATTATTTTAAAGAACAAAAAGTTGATGTCAAAATTATTTCTGGTGATAATCCAATAACGATTAAAAAAATTATCAATCGTTTAGGATTAAATATATATTCTTATGTCGATTGTAGTAAATTGACAGATGATGAATTAAAAAATAAGATAACATCAACTAGTATATTTGGTAGAGTATCACCATTTCAAAAACGCATAATTATTGAAACTTTACAAAGTCAAGGTCATACGGTGGCAATGGTAGGTGATGGAGTAAATGATGTTTTAGCGTTAAAACAATCAGATTGTAGTATTGCTCTTGCTTGTGGTAGTGAAGCCGCTTATAATGTATCAGATTTGGTTCTTTTAGATTCAGATTTTACATCTATACCATATATAGTAAAAGAGGGTAGAAGAACTATTAATAATATTGAAAAATCCGCCAGTTTATTTATTGTTAAAACAGGTTACGCAATTATGTTAACATTTATTTTTATGTTAATACCATTTGAGTATCCCTTTATACCAATTCAATTAACTCTAAGTAGTGTACTTACTATTGGAATTCCTTCTTTTATTTTAGCACTAGAACCAAATAATAATAAAGTAACAGGTAATTTTCTTAGTAATGTTTTTAAGAAAGCTATTCCCACATCTTGTATTATAGTGATTCATATTTTAATTATTACTTTACTTCCAATATCAAGAGAACAATCAAGTACGTTATCTTTAATTATGGTAGGATTTATTGGTTTTACTCATGTATATAGAATATGTAAACCCTTAAAACCATTAAACATAGTAATGTTAGTATTGTTAATAACTGTATTTATCATTGGTATAGTTGGATTAAATGAATTATTTTCTTTAACGGTTATTAATATAAAAATGTTTGTTATTATTATATTATTAGCGTTAAATAGTTTATTAGAATTTAAGATTGTTGATTTAAGTATTGAACAAATTAAAAGAAATGAGTAACATGCTCATTTCTTATTTATCATCTTTTTTGCCATATAGATAGTCCATAGAAATTTTATACTTTTTACATATTTGAACAGCGAATGCTGTTAAGAGTAAAGTTTTACCAGATTCATATGCAGAAATAGTTGATGGAGTAGTATTTAATTCAGCTGCTAATTTACTAATAGTTAGATTATGTTCTTTACGAAATTCTTTTAATCTATTTCCTACAACGATTTTATCTATATTACATTTTTTATTATCACTATAGTTTTTAATCTTTGATAGATTAAATAGATAATCTAAACTAATATCAAAATAGTTAGCAATCTCATTTGCTTTATTTATATTGGGTATTTCTTTTTCATTTTCCCAATTACTAATGCTTACACGATTACCTCCAATAATTTTAGCAAGCTCTTCTTGGGTTAAATCATTATTTTCTCTAATATCATAAATTTTACTATTCATATTATCACCCTGTAAAAATCTTCTCATTTTTCAAGAAAATATTCACTTTTGGTAGGAAAATACGAAAAAATGTGATATAATTGTAAACAATGGGTGAATCTTAATTAAAATTAATATTTGCCCATATATAATTTTAAGAAGTAAATGAGAATTAAGCTATGGATATAGATATTAAAAATGAATATGGAAATTTCAAGTTGATAGTAAGTGCAATTATTATTAAAGACAAAAAAATATTATTAGTTAAATCTAAAAGTCGTGATGGTTATTGTTTTCCTAGTGGACATGTAGAATTAGGTGAGACTACTTCAGAAGCTATTGCTAGGGAGTGTTTTGAAGAATTAAACATAATTGTTAATAAAGCTAGTTTAGTTACTGTTTTGGAAAATATTTATACTACAAATAAAGGTAAAATGGCTCAAGAAGTTAATTATTTTTATAGAATTAGTACAAATTCAGATATTCTTAATGATCATTTTGAGTTGACAGAAATAGATAAGGGTACTGCTAAAAAAATATTTTTGATTGGATAGATCTAAATTGTTTAAAGAATATAGATTTACAACCATTAAAAATTAGAGATTTTATTTTAAAAGTTCAAAATGATAAAATAGTATTTATTGATAATTGTGTTATTAGATAGTAATTATTTTGTGTTTTGATATTTATATCTTCAACATCCAAAACCGCCTTATTATAAATTTGTATTGATTATAGTTTAAATTTATTTCTTTAAAATTATATTAAAAGAACAAGATTATAAATTATCTTGCTCTTTTTTCTTATCTGGAATAAAAGTAATAAGTTCTGCTGAGTTTATAATTTAGGATAAATCAGAACATTTGTAGCAGTTAAAGATTTTGGATATGATAAATATTATAGTTAAATTTAAATGATATAGAATTATCATTTGAATAAGGTTTAAGATCGAATTAATTTTCGCGTTTTTTTAATATTTTTATAACAAACATATGTTTATGTGATATAATTTATATAGAGGTGGTTACATGGATAGAATTATAATGCATATAGATGTTAATAATGCTTTTTTATCATGGACCGCTATTGATTTATTAAATAATGGTTATAAATATGATATACGTAATAGTTATGCGGTAATTGGAGGTGATGAAACTGCCAGAAGTGGAATAGTACTTGCTAAATCGATGCCTGCCAAAAAATTAGGCATTCACACTGCAGAAACTTTATATAGTGCTAGAAAGAAATGTTCTGTATTAAAAGTGTATCCTCCTAATTTCCCTTTTTATAGTGAAATGTCTCACAAAATGTTTGAAATAATTTCCAAGTATACACCTGATATAGAGGTAGCGTCGATTGATGAATGTTACTTAGATTATACACCAGTAAAAAATCTATATGGAGAACCCTTGGAATTTGCTAAAAAATTGCAAAAAGAAATATATGATACATTAAAGTTTACTGTGAATATTGGTATTGCTGAAAATAAATTATGTGCCAAAATGGCATCAGATTTTTCTAAACCATATAAAATTCATACTTTATATAATGAAGAAATACCAAATAAAATGTGGCCTCTTGCAGTGGGAGAATTGTTTGGTATAGGAAGAAAAAGTTCCGAAAAACTAAAAAGTTTAGGAATAGATACAATTGGTAAATTAGCTCAAGCTGATGTTAAATTATTAGAGCATTATTTTAAAAATATGGCAAGTGTTATGATCGATAGCGCTAATGGTATTGATGATTCAAAGGTAATTAGTGAAAATGAAGAAGCTAAAGGAATTAGTAATGAAATAACTTTGGATCACGATGTTATATCTAAAGCAGAGATTTGTGAACATTTACAGTTTCTGTCAGAAAAAGTAGGACGAAGAATCAGATTAAATAATAGATATGCGTCAGTAGTAGCGGTAATATTAAAAAATAAATACTTTAAGAGATTTTCCAAACAACGTAAACTTGATAATTCCACTAATAATAGTGATGAAATATTTAAAGTTGCTAAAGAAATATTAAATGAAATGGGCGATATTGAACCCGTTCGATTGGTTGGAATTAGACTTGATAAATTAGGAGACCAAAAAAATTATCAAGTTTCACTATTTGATAGTGTTGAAAAAAAAGAGAATAATGAAACATTAGATAAAACTATTGATGTTATTAATAATAAATATGGTAAAAGTATTGTAAAAAAAGCTTCACTTATAAATGTTAAAGAACGTAAGAGATTAGAAAAAAAGTAGAGATTTTATATGTTTTATGATAAAATGAAAGTGGTGATAATATGAAAAGATTTTTAAAAATTTTAAAACTTGTAGGAATTCCTTTTATAATTGCCTTTGGCATTTATATCTTTATTCGTTTTGTTTGGTTAGCGGATGAAAATAAAGATTTTAAGTTTGAAAGTATTAATACAGAGGAATACTTAAATCTTTATTATGAATCTAAAGAAAGTATTGTTTTAGCATTTAAAGATGATACGAAAAAGAAAAGTGAATATGAAGAAATCATTCGAAGTAAATTTTACGGAAAACATATTAATATATATTATTATAATCTAACTAATTTAACGGAATCAGAATTAACTGATTTTGAAGCGGCGACAGGATTAGATACTGTTAAAAAATATGATTTGCCAATTTTAATTTATACTTTAAAGGGACAAGCATATGATATTCTAGAAGGATATCAAGAGAGTCATTATGTTCAAGATTTTATTGAAAGAAACAATATAGGATAGATTATTTATGAATAAAGATATAATAAGAGAAATTAGTTTAAATTTAGATATTAAAGAGTCAAGTGTACTTGCAACGTTAAAGCTTTTAGAAGATGGTAATACAATCCCTTTTATTGCGCGTTACCGTAAAGAAGCGACAGGTTCACTTGAGGAAGAACAAATAAGAAAAATTAATGAAGTTTATGAATATCAAGTTAATTTATTAAAGAGAAAAGAAGATGTTATTAGATTAATTGAAGAAAAAGATTTAATGACAGATGATTTAAAACAAAAAATAATGCAAGCTAATAAATTAGTTGAAGTAGAGGATTTATATCGACCATTTAAAGAAAAGAAAAAAACTAAAGCGACTGAAGCTATAAATTTAGGATTAAAACCACTTGCTAAAAAGATTATGAGTTTTCCAGTTGAGGGTAATATTGAAGGATTATGTAAGCCGTACATTAATGATAAGGTAAGATCTTTAGAAGAATGTTTAACTGGAGCAAAATATATTATAGCGGAATGGATTAGTGATAATGCTTTTATTCGTAAAAACATTCGAAGACAAGTATATTATAATGGAGTTATTACTAGTAAATTAAAAAAAGCTGCAGTAGACGATGCTAAAGTTTATGAGATGTATTATTCTTATAAAGAAAATATAAAACAAATAAAACCCCATCGTGTTTTAGCACTTAATCGTGGTGAAAAAGAAAAAGTATTAACAGTATCTATTGAAGTAGATACTGAAAATATAATTAATAGTATTGAAAATAATGTTATCAAAAATAATAATTCCTTTGTTTGCAATATAGTAAGAACTGCTATTAATGATGCATATAAAAGATTAATTTTTCCAAGTATCGAAAGAGAAATTAGGAGTGAATTAACTGAAACAGCTGGCATTGTTGCGATTGATAATTTCGGTAAAAATTTAGAAAAACTATTATTACAACCACCGATGAAAGAAAAGATGGTACTTGGATTAGATCCAGCTTATCGAACTGGTTGTAAATTAGCGGTAGTCGATCCAACTGGCAAAAAATTAGATATAAAAGTTATTTATCCTCATAAACCACATAAAAAATACTCTGAAGCTAAAAAGATTATGTTAGATTTAATTGATAAATATCAAATTGACATAATTGCGATTGGTAATGGGACTGCTAGTCGTGAAAGTGAAGCCTTTGTAGTTGATGTAATAAAAGATTCGCCACGTAAAGTAGAGTATATTATCGTAAGTGAAGCCGGTGCTAGTGTATATTCTGCTAGTCCTTTAGCTATTAAGGAATTTCCAGAATTACATGTTGAAGAGCGAAGTGCTATTAGTATTGCAAGACGTTTACAAGATCCTTTAGCGGAGCTTGTAAAGATTGAACCAGAAAGTATTGGTGTTGGTCTTTATCAACATGATGTACCTGATAAAAGTTTAAAAGAATCATTAGATTTTATAGTAACTAAATCAGTTAATCAAGTTGGTGTTAATGTTAATACAGCCAGTCCTTTCTTACTTAAATATGTTTCTGGTTTAACAGCAAAGACTATCGATAAAATTATTGCTTATCGTGATAAAAATGGTAAAATATTATCACGAATGGAACTTGAAAAAATACTTAGTGATAAAACTTATGAACAAGCGGTTGGATTCTTAAGAATAATTGATGGTAAAAATATTTTAGATATGACTGGAATTCATCCAGAGAGTTATTCTGCTACAATAAAATTGATCGAATCATTAAATTGTAGTTTAAATGATATAGGTTCTTCAAAGCTAAATGGACTTTTAAATAAAATTAATGTATCTGAAATATCTAAACAATTAAATATTGATATCTATACATTAGAAGATATAATTAAATCTTTAATTTCACCTGGTAGAGATCCACGTGATGATATGCCTAACCCAATCTTAAAAAGTGATATCTTACATTTAGAAGATTTACAAGTTGGAATGAAATTACAGGGAACAGTACGTAATGTTGCGCCATTTGGTGTATTTATAGATATTGGTCTTAAAAATGATGGATTAGCTCATATATCAAAATTAAGTCATGAATATGTTAAAGATCCTATGGATATTGTAAGTGTTGGTGATATTGTAGATTGTTATGTAGAAGCTATTTATCCTGATAAAAACAAAGTATCTCTTTCTTTAATCGAGTTATGAAAAAAATTAAGTTAATTTTATTATTGTTAACTTTAACCGCAGTAACCGGGTGTTTATTGAAAGAAGAAGGAAAAGGATATTTAACTAAAACTTGTAGTTTATCAGAGAATTTAGATAATATCATTAAAAATGAAGAAATAAATATAACTCATAAAGATGATGATATGACATTAATTACAATAAAAAGAACTTATTTAGATAGTTCTGATGATAAAATGCTTTCAATATTAAAGGATTCTATTTTATCTGAAAAACAATCTTTAAAAAATGAAAAAGGTTTAACTATTGAAGTAATTGATAAAGATAATTCATTAGAAATAAATTATTCTTTTGATTATAATAATATAAGTGAAAATGTTAAACAATTATATAAAATAGATAATAAGTATCATATTCAAATTAAATATTTAAAAGAACAAGGTTATATTTGTAAATGAGAGGTGTAAATATGGAAAAGAAGTCACTTAGGGTATTAGCGGTTATATTTTTAATTGTTTTAGGATTAGTATTATTTATAATATTAAGAGATAAACAAAGTAGTGATGCATTAAAATTTAAGAATGAGTATGAAGCAGTTAATTCTAATGAAAACGCTGTTAAAATAACTATTTCTAAAAATAGCCCAGTTAAGTATTTATCTTATGAAAATTTAAAACAAAAGATAGATTCTAAAGATAGTTTCTCTTTATACTTGGGTTTTCCAACTTGTCCTTGGTGTAGAAATATTATCAATGTATTGTTTGATACTGCTAAAGAAAATAAGAATACTGTATATTATATAAATGTTCGAGAATTAAAACAAAATTCTTTTGAAGATTATAATGATTTATATAATTTATTGTATGAATATCTAGAAGAAGATACTGATGGTGAAAAAGTATTATATGTACCTGATGTTTATTTTTTCAATGATGGAAAAGTTGTAGGACATCATTTAGGTAGTGTTGATAGTCAAACTAATCCTTACGAATCTTTAACAACTGAACAAACAAATGAATTAAAAGGTATATACCAAGAATTATTTAATAAAATAAAATAAGGAAATTATTAATTTATTTTACATATTAAGTAATTTATGTTTGATATTAGTTGGCTTTATGATAAAATGTATATAGATAGGAGTGTAGAAGATTAAAAAAAATTTTAGTTTTAATCCCAGTTTGTTTATTGTTTTTAACTGGATGTCAAGAAAAGGAAGGTACAATTAGTTGTGATTTAAGTAGTAATGATGTAATAAGTGGTTATAAACTTGAATCTAATTATAAGCTCAATTATAAAGGTGATTATGTAACTTCAGTTGAAACAGTAGAAAGTGTAACTTCTGATAATAAAGATATTATTGATGTATTCAATAGTACTTTTGAAGAAACTTATAAAACAATGCAAGCAAATTATGGTGGTTATACATATAATATTTCAAATGAGAATGGTAAAGTAACTGCTAAAGTAACAATCGATTATGAAAAAATGAACTTAAGTAAGTTTATTGAAGATCAACCAACTATGAAAGATTATTCTAAGAATGGTAAACTTCTTGTAGATGAAATTAAAGCAATATATGAATCTACAGGTGCTACTTGTAAATAGGACTAATTAGTCCTTTTTTTGTTTTATTAATAAAAAGCAATTATTTAGAAAATTTTAATTTCAATATAATAAAGTGAAGGAGGTGTATATATGAAAAAAGGAATAGATGTATCTACTTTTCAAGGTAAATTATCAGAAAAAGATTGGCTTAATATTAAGAATAGTGGAATTGAATTTGCTATATTAAGAATTGGTTATACAGGATATGGTAAAGCAAAGTCTAAACAAAAAGATAATCAATTTGAAAATAATTATGCAATGTGTAAAAAGATAGGTATGCCAGTAGGTGTTTATTGGTATTCTTGTGCTGTTACAGAGGAAGAGGCTATAGAGGAAGCTAAATATACATTAAAATATTTAGAAGGTAAAAAATTAGAATATCCTGTTTATATAGATACTGAAGATAATCATGATATAAATAAATATGCTAAAGAAAGTCAATATTCGATCGGTAAAAAGCGTTTAACTAAAGTAATAAAAGCTTATTGTGAATATGTAGAAAATAAAAAATATTATGTTGGTATTTATGCGTCTTTAAATTGGTTGAATAATCAATTAATATTAGATGATCTTAAAGCCTATGATAAATGGGTAGCACAATGGGCTCCTAAATGTACATATCAAGGTTCTTATGGAATGTGGCAATATACAAATAAAGGAAAAGTTATTGGTAAAACGATGGATCTAGATGAAGCATATTATGATTTTGAAAAGATAATTAAAGAACGCGGATTAAATGGTTATGGTAAAGATTCTAATGAGGAAAATCATAATCAATTAAAAGTAGGTGATAAAGTAAAAATTATCGGAATTGGTAATGCTAATTCATATGGTACTAGTCGAACAGCTAAAGGAATTGGTTGGGAAAGAGAAATTTTAAAGATATATAAAGATCGTGAATATCCTTATCAGGTTGGTAATGCTAAGGGAACAACTGGTTTTTATAAGGCAAGTGCTTTAAAGAAATTGTAAAATTATTTTTAATTAAATTTGGAAGAAATCAAAAAAGAGAAATTATTTTCTCTTTTTATCTATTAACTATTGAATTAACAGCGTTCACATCTATAATGATTTTCATAAATTTATATCCAGAACTAGGCTCTAATAGGTTTTCTTCAAAATCAGTTAAGTCAGTAGGGTCAATCATAATATTGAATCCTTCAAATTGTTTATTACCAACTGAAATATCAGAATAATTTTCATTGAAATAATTTATAATTTTATCATTGTTAAACATTACTGTTAAAATAGATATGATTGAATTATAAGTGTTTTTCGTAAGTGTGTTTTTCTCACCAATTAATAGAGTATACTCATTATTGTAGCCGCTTTTATTGAACCAAATATTTCCTTTATTTTTCTCAGCAGAACCATCTCCAGAAATATTATCTTTCATAGCTTCTAGATCTTCAACTGTAATATAAACATTACTAAAATCTGCTAAAGGTATTTTCTTGTTAATATTTATCTTTATTTGGAAGTTACCATCAGAAGGTTGTTCTACTTTTAATCCCTCTTTTTCTAAAGTATAATTTTTAATTTGTTCAGAATTTAAAGTATTAAATAATGCTCCATCAGAATAACCATGTAATTGACCAATACAGTCGGTTAATACAAGACTAACAATTGCTCCCGTAATAGCATCATTTCCAGTAAAGTTACCAGATAATATATCTCCATTTAATATATATTCTATATTAGATGTTTCTGTACCGACTGTTAATGATATATTTAATTTGTTTGCATTTTGTGTTGCCTTCCAAATAGACCCTTGTATAGAGTATTCTTTAACTGTTGATGAATTATTAAACTGATTAGTTATTTGTTCTAAAGTTATTTTTGTTTCTATTAAATCTTTGTTATCTTTCTTTAAATAATTTATTACAAATCCATATATTCCTATTCCAATTATTATTACTGAAATAATAAAACCTGATATAACTATTCCTTTTTTCATATTTTTCACCTATTTTCAGAATAACACAATTTTAATTTGATAGCAAGTAAAAATAAACCACATATAAGTTTTCAAACATAATTAATGTAAAGAAAAAGAGAAAATAAATTTCTCTTATTTCTGAAATACATATTTATAATAATTCTTTTCCAATATATATTTACTCATATTTATTTTAGTACCAACAATTTTATTCATATTAGTTATATATTCTTCATCAATTGTATATCCATCATTTGGTACAAATTTATTAGAAGAACTATAATATTTACCTTTATCAGTAACCCAACTATTATTAGAAAATATAGCAAGTCCTTCAGTATCTGATAGTATATCTTTTCCTATGATTAATCTAGAATCATATTCTATACCAAATAAATTTAGTAGAGTAGGTAATACATCTATTTGACTTCCCACTTTAGATATATTGGTAGTTTCAGTATTATTATTCCAAAGAATAAAATTACTACGATTTATTTCAATGATACTATCACGCTCATAAGTTGAAGCTTCATTAATTTGATCAACCGTTAAATCATAAGGATAATGATCACCAACTAAAGCAATAACTGTGTCATCTAATTTTCCTGCTGTTTCTAATTTATTAATTAAAAGCGCTAAAGCTTGATCTAATTCTATTTGTGTAGCAATATATGCTTTTATTGGTTCAGAATAAGGCAAGTCTTTTACAGCTTCTTTATTTTTAGCACTCATAGCGTTACCCCAGTTATAGCTCATATGTCCACTTACCGTTACATAATAGGTCATAAAAGGTTCTTCACTATTTAAATAGTCCTCAGTAGTTGCCTTAATCATTTCTATATCACTTTCTGGCCAAATATTACAATTTATTTTCTTTTCTAAACCATTCCAACAACCTTTATAATTATTAAAACCGATAGATTTTAAATATTTATCACGACTCTGAAAATTATATTGATTATTATGATAAGCAAATGTTTTATAACCTTCATTATTAAAGACATTCCCAAATCCATAAGGATAATAATTAGTTCCTTTACGCCACACACTTGATAATAACCCTAAGTTTGGATAAAGACCAGTTAATTCTTGAAATTCCCCGCCAATAGTACTTAATATAACTGGAGAATAAAAGTTATCAAACACAAATCCTTCATGAGATAATTTATATAATGTTGGAGTAAGTTCTTCTGATACCGCAACTGAGTTAAAACTTTCCGCCATAAACACGATTAAATTTTTTCCTTTATATAATCCTGTATATATATTTTGTTTAGTACCTTCTTCATTTTTAAAATATTCATTCATAGTTTGTAATGTTTTATCTTTAGTATTATTGGTTAACTCATCAAAATCAATATCTAAGTTATTATATTTTATTTGTTCTTCTTTTGGTATTTCTGATTTTTCTTCAATATAAATGTTATCTGTAATATTTTCTTTTAAAGGTATTATCTTTTTTCTCAGTTCTAACATAGTAGAAGGAAGTACTCCTAGTTTTTCTACAGTGAGTGAATGATTACTAGTTTTATAATATAAATTATATAAAGAATAATCTTTATCTTTATTTATAAATAAAGAACTAATAAATAATGCGATAGAAAGAAGAGTGGCGCTAAAACAAATAATTAACTTTTTGTAATCTTTCTTGTCAAAATCTATATATTTCTTTAAAACAAATGATAAAATAAATGGAATAAATAATAATATTATTTGAATAATATTACTACCAATAGTTTTAAAGGTATCTCCTAAAAAAGAATTTAATTGATCCGCTAATCCCATACTATTTATGGAGAAAAATACTCCAAATTTTAATTTAAATACTAAACATACTCCATATAAAAATGTTGTAGTAAATATAATAATTTTTGATAGTATATAATTAACTTTTTCTTTAAAACAACTAGTAATAATACTAAATATTAAAGATACGGGTATTAAATAAATCAGGGTATTTAAAAAAGTGAAAGGTAAGACTTTTTCAGTACAGAATATCCTAAATACTAATTCTAAATAAATAAACATAATATAGTAAAAAAATAAATTTGATAATTTTTTTTGTTTCATATCTTACAGCATCCTCCATTGTTAATTATACCTTACTTTGTCATTATAGTAAATGGCCAATTTGAATGCTGTGATGTATTATAAAGAATTAATATTTTTAAAATGCTTTAGATTATAAAATAAATTGTAAGGCTATTGACAAAATATTTTTATTAGCATATCATATTTATGTGGCAACACAAGGTTAGAGGTTGGTATAATGAATGAAAATAAAGTACTTTATAAGATTAAATCGTTGGAATCAGCAATTGTAAGGAAATTAGAAACTGACATAGATGAAAAAATTAAGGTAAGACAAAGCCTTCCAACATTTACGCAACTTCGTATTATAGAATATATTTTAAAGCATGAAAAAGAAAGCATATATCAAAAAGATCTAGAGAAAGTATTAAACCTTAGACGCGCTACAGTATCTGGTGTTTTACAGACTATGGAAAAAAATAATTTAATTAAAAGAGAAATTAGTGATGATGATGCTAGAGCTAAAGAGATACTTTTAAATGATGATGCCAAAAATATGTTTTTAAAAAGAAAAAATAAAATTGAAGAAATGGAAGGTCAAGTAATCTCTGGACTTTCTCATGAAGAAATTACTATATTTTCACAAGTATTAGATAAAATGTGTAATAATATCAATAGACTATAAATACCTAATTTAAGAAAGGAGAAAGATATATTTAGTTGCCAAATATATCGATAATTATGTTAAAACTAATAAAAAATTTTACAAAAAAAGAATATCTATTAATGATAGTTTGCTTTGTTTTAATATTTGTTCAAGTTTGGTTAGAACTTAAGATGCCAGATTATATGTCAGAGATCACCATACTTGTTCAAACTGAAGGTAGTAAGATGAGTGACATATTAATTAATGGTGGATATATGTTACTTTGTGCTTTTGGCAGTTTAATTTCAGCAGTAATCGTTGGTTATTTTATAGCCAACTTATCTTCTAGTTTTTCTATGAAAGTAAGAAAAAAATTATTTAATAAAGTAGAAAACTTATCTACACAAGAGGTAAAAGGTTTTTCTACTAGTAGTTTAATTACAAGAACTACCAATGATATTACACAAGTAGAAATGTTTATTGGTATGGGATTACAATTATTAATTAAAGCTCCTATTACCGCTATTTGGGCAGTAACTAAAATATTAAATAAAAGTATAGAGTGGAGTACTATCACTGCCATAGCAGTAATAATATTACTTACGGTAATAGCAATACTTACCGCAATAGTTGTTCCTAAATTCAAAATTGTACAAAAATTAATAGATAAATTAAATGGCGTTACTCGCGAAAATTTAACAGGTATTAGAGTAATTCGTGCATTTAGTGCTGAAAAATATCAAGAAGATAAATTTGATGAAGTTAATACTAAACTTACTAAACAACAATTATTTAATCAAAAAACATTTGCTATTATGCCACCCATCATGTATTTAGTTATGTATTTTTTAACACTTTCTATATATTTTGTTGGGGCAGTATTAATTAAAGATGCAATGCTTTCTGATAAATTAGTATTATTTGGTGATATGGTAGTATTCTCTTCATATGCTATGCAAGTAATAATGTCATTTTTAATGCTTGCTATGATTTTTATGATGTTACCACGTGCTAGTGTATCTGCTAAACGTATTAATGAAGTTTTAGATTCAGAAATATCTATTGAAGATGGTCATATTGAACAAACTGACTCTAAAGAAACAGGAACAGTTGAATTTAAAAATGTATCATTTAAATATCCTGATGCAGAAGAATATTTATTAAGAGATATTTCTTTTAAAGCTTTAAAAGGTGAAACTGTTGCATTTATAGGATCTACTGGTAGTGGCAAATCTACTTT
>CANTWP010000066.1 GCA_947853245.1 uncultured Bacilli bacterium
GTATAAGTGAAGGTATTGAACAAACAGCCAGAAATATGTTAAAAGAAAACCTAGACATAGATTTAATATCTAAAATAACTGGATTGTCTTTAGAACAAGTGAAAAAATTACAAAATTAATATTATTTTTAACAATTATGAAAGTTTGCTAACTTTCTTTTTTAGTACATATTACCAATTTATTAATTGTATTTCCGGGAATAATATTAATGGAGGTGGAAATATGAAAGATAATAATAAATTAGTAGTTCCAGGAAGTAAACAAGCTTTAGAAAATTTAAAATATGAAATAGCAAGTGAGCTTGGAATTACTTTAGGTGCAGATACATCCAGTAGATTAAATGGTACTGTTGGTGGCGAAATGACTAAAAGATTAGTTAAATTAGGAGAACAGTATTATGCTAACAAATAATATAAAAGTTTATAAAAAAGAATTAAAACAAGGTCTTATATATTATAAGAATGTTTTAATTCATCAAAGTGAATAAATATATGCAGAATATTTTAATAGATATTCTGCTTTTTAATAAAAAACACAATTAAAGTTAATTGTGTTAAAGTATTTTATCAATGATACCATAATCTAGCGCTTCATTAGCGTCTAAATAATGATCTCTTTCCGTATCTAGTTCAATACGTTCTAGTGGTTGATTAGTGTTTTTAGCAAGAATTTTATTTAACTTGTTTTTCATTTTTATAATTCTTTCTGCTGCAATTTTAATTTCGGTCGCTTGTCCTTGGGCTCCTCCTAATGGCTGATGAATCATTACCTCACTATTTTCTAAGCAATATCTTTTACCTTTAGTACCACAAGAAAGTAAGAATGCTCCCATAGAAGCCGCCATTCCAATACAAATAGTTGACACATCACTTTTAATAAAATTCATAGTATCTAAAATTGCCATACCCGCTGTAACACTACCACCTGGAGAGTTAATGTATAGACTAATATCATTGTGATTAATAGAATCTAAATATAATAATTCACTAACTATGATATTAGCACTATCATCAGTAACTTCTCCACTTAAAATAATAATTCGATCTTTTAAAAGTCTTGAATAAATATCATAACTTCTTTCATAGTTGTTATTTTTTTCTACAACAGTTGGAATAATCATATTATCACGCTCCTATAATTATAATAGTGCGATTTATACTATTTATTCATAAAATATTGTGACAAAATAGTAAATATTTGGTAAAATAAATATGAAAGTAGGAGATTAATTTATGAACACTATGATAAAAGTAAATTTTAGGGATGTAGAAACAGTAGATTTTCCAAAAGGAACTACACTTAAAGAAATATCTACCCATTTTCAAAAGTATTATAACTTTCCTATTTTAATAGCTAAAGTTGATAATGAAATTACAAGACTTAGTAAGGAAGTTGAAAAAAAATGTACTGTTGATTTTTATGATAGAAGTACTACTGTTGGTAATACTACTTATGCTAGTAGTGTTCAATTCATTTTGATTTTAGCAGTACGTAATATCTTAGGTACTAATAGTGATGTTATGATACAAAACTCTATCGATAATGGTGTTTTTTGTGAGATAATAGGTTCTAAAATAACGCAAAAAACATTGAAAAAAATAGAAGAAGAAATGTATAACATAGTAAAAAATGATTATATTTTTACTAAAATGAACGTTTCTCGATTGGATGCAATTGAATACTATAAGAAGAAAAAGTTAACAGATAAAGTTAATGTTTTAAAATATATTAGTAATACATATGTAAATTTATATCGTTTAGATGATATGTATGATTATTTTTTTGGAGATTTAGCATATAGTACTAATCAAATTGATAGTTTTAAACTTACTTATATTAAAGATGATGATTTTGTTTTAAGCTATCCTAATATTTATAATCCAGATTATACTATGGATTATTGTCATCGCCCTTTAGTGTCAAAAACATTTGCTGACTATGCTAGATGGGGGAAAATGATTGGTGTGAGTACTGCTGCTGATTTAAATTATATAGTTTCTCAAGGTAAATATAATGAATTAATCAGGTTATCCGAAACATACTATGAAAGTCAGTTATCACGTATAGCTGATACTATTTATGATAATAAAGAAAATATTAAACTTATTCTTATTGCGGGTCCATCATCAAGTGGTAAGACTACAACTTCTAAAAAATTAAATGTTTATTTGCAAAGCCGTGGTTTTAAAACTCATAATATTTCTATAGATGATTACTTTGTTAATCGTGATAGTACTCCAAAAGATGAAAATGGTGAATATGATTTTGAATCTCTTAAAGCAATTGATACAGAATTATTTAATCGTCATTTGGCAAAATTACTAGATGGTGAAAAAGTTTTATTACCTAAATATAATTTTATAACTGGTAAAAGAGAATATAATAAAGATTATTTACAAATTGGTGATAACGATTTGATTATTATAGAAGGTCTTCATGGCTTAAATGAAGAACTAACAATGGCGGTAGATAGAAAGAATAAGTTTAAAATATTTATATGTCCTTTTACGCAATTAAATATTGATAATCATAATAGAATACATACAAGTGATACTAGAAGATTAAGAAGGATTATTAGAGATAATAAATATAGGGGACACAATGCTGCTGATACACTAAGAATGTGGAAAAATATTCGTGAAGGGGAACAAAAATATATTTTCCCATTTCAAAGTGATGCTGATGCAATTATAAATTCTGCCCTTATGTATGAATTAGGTATCTTAAAAACATATGCAGAACCATTATTATTTTCAGTTGAAGAAACTGATGAAATGTATCCTGAAGCAATTCGCTTGATAAATTTTTTAAGGAATTTTTTACCAATTCCTAGTGATGAGGTTCCTAAAGATTCGATTCTTAGAGAGTTTATTGGTGGTAGTGGATTTGAAAATTAGAAAAGAGGAAATACAATGATAAAAGTAGCAATTAATGGATTTGGAAGAATAGGAAGATTAGCTTTCCGTGAAA
>CANTWP010000067.1 GCA_947853245.1 uncultured Bacilli bacterium
AAGATTGATTCTTACAAAATAATATGGAGGTTTTAAAATGAAAAAGAAAGATTTATTAAAGTTAAAAGAGAAATTAGAACAAAAAGTAGTTATGATTGATGAAGTAGATAACTATAAAATGTCATTATATGAATTAGAGTTAAAAAAGGATGATTCTAAAATTGTAGCAGAAAGTTTTGAAAATTATTTTGAAGCTGTAATGAAATATTATGCCCAATTAGGAAAAGGATATGATGAAATACAGTTGATGTTAGGATTTGGAGTTTTCTTTAAAGAAGAAGATATTGATGATAGAGAATATCCTATTGAATATAAAACAGGTGTAAAACCAATTGACAATTTTGTTAAAGTTGGAGTTAATTGTTTCTATTGTGTAGATGAAGAAAAAAGATTTTCAGAAGATCCTGAAATTGTTTATCCAAATAATTGTGATAAAGAGTTTATAGTATCTTTTGACGAATTAAAAAGTGCTTTTGAAGAATATGGCTTTATATTAGATGAGAATGCTTCATTAGAATCGATAACCGAAAAAATAATTACACAAAAAACACCAGTTTTTAAATTATCTTTAAAATTTTCAAAATATAAAAAATTAATGAAGTAAAAAAGGATAAGAATTATGGGGGATAATATAAAAATAATAGAAGAATGGGAAAAAAATATTAGTATATTTCCTAAACTTAATTTAGATGAGGCGATAGTTCTATATCAAAAAACTAAAATAGAAACTGATAACAAAAAAATAGAATTGATAAAAAGAGAAGTAATACAAGGAACTTTATATGTAGTTTTAAATTTTATAAAAAATAATGGTTTAGCTAATTTAAATAGTTCAATATATGATATAAATGACATTATTAGTGTGTGTAACGAGATATGGATTAGAAAGATAAATTCAGATAGTTTTCTTAAAATAAAAAAATTTAATGAAATATTTGATGGTGAATTTTATAATTTATTAAATGATGGGTTAGGAATAACAAAATATTCTATTGCAGAAAATACTATATTAACAGTTGATACATTTATAGAATTATTAATTGAATATGGAAAACTAAAAAGAATTAATCCAAATATAACATATAATGAATTTTTAAAATATATGGAGAGTATTTCTAGATACCATTATTTAGTATATAAAATAGAACATTATGGATATAGAGATAATATTTTTATTTTATTTGATGCAATTATTAATTCATTTGAAGAAGATTTAATTGATATATCAAAAACAAAACTAGAAAAAATTAAATACATATTAATAAGTAATGGATTAGAATATTTAAGACTGGATATAAATGAAATAACAAGCGATGATACGTGTGAATTATGGCTTGAACAATTCTGTAAAAATAAAATTATTGATATCTTATTATCTTGTGAATCTCTTAATGATTCACAGAAAGATATAATAATTAAACGTTTTGGACTTCTTGGTGAACGTTGTCATTCTTTAGAAGAGGTTGCAAAAATGCATGGCGTAACCAGAGAAAGAATAAGACAAAAAGAAGCCAAAGTATTAAGGATTTTAAGAAATCCTAAATATGCAAAACAATTTAAAGATTTAATGTAAAAATGAGATTGGGGGAATAAAAAATGAAATATAATAATAAAACAATTAATGATTATATTAATGGAAATGATATAGAAGATTATACAGTGGAAGAGTTAGAAAATGATAAAGAGTTTATGGGATTAGTTATAAATAAAACTAATGATGAACAATTATATAATTTATGTTCCGATAACTTAAAAAAAGATTATGAATTTGTAAAATATTTAATTTTGAAATTTAAACATAATATTGATTTTATATGTGAAGTAGCAGATTACTATTTAGAAGATGTAGCAGATGAATTCTCAAGAACAGAATTAGTAATAATAATGAATAAAATAACAGAAAAAGATAAAGAAAAAAATATGGCATATAGAGTTGTTAGTGATGCTATTTATACTGCGAAAAGAGTTGAAATTGAATTAACTAAATTAAAATTAGAAGATCGTGATTTTGCAGATACAATTGGTATGGGATTCCTGTTAATATTTGATTTATATAATAGTAGCAAAGAAATAATAGAATTTTATGCAAAAAAAATTATAGATGATATATTTGATGAGTATGATATTGATTTAGAAAGTATGTTGCATGAACAATTCCAAAGCGCTGAACAGATTGATAAAATGGGAATAAACAATTATATGTTAAATTTTATAGGACGTTATGATTCTATGTTATCATCTTATTTAAGCAGTAATATAAACTTAATGTCGAAACTAAAAGAAAGAATTAAAAAGGTTCAATCTAATTGGATTAAATACAATAATATAAATGAATGTAAAAAATATAGTTTGATTATAGATAAAGTGCATGAATACATGGAACAAATAGAATTTGATTGTATGTTTGATGAAACAAGTATTCTTTATCACATAAGTAAGAAATTGGGGATTGCTGACAAAGTAGCTAAGTATGATTATATTAGTGAAGAAATGTATAATATTATTATGAATGATTTAGATGATGATTTTTTTGAAGATACTTTTAAAGTAAGTCCAAAAGATAAATTTTATTATGAAACTGTCAAACGAATCATATCAACAATAGCATTTTCAAATAAAATAGATGAAGAAAATATTCAAGTAAACGAAAATAAAAAATGCAAAGTACTAAAACTTGACTTTAACAAGAAATAAAATTACATATGGTATAATTGTTTATATAAAGAAGACAAAAAGTGGAGGAAAAAATTATGGCAATTGCAAAATCATGTAAAAAAGAATATTCTAAAAAAGAATTTACAAGAAAATTAAAAGTAGATGAATATGTATTTGAAATAGATGGAAAAGATATTTTGAGTGTAGAACTTAAATATAGTTTTGATTTTATTGAGTCTACAATTTATAAAGATGGCAAAAAAGTAGATATTGTTAAAGAACCAGCAATTACTATAGAGTTGTGTGGTAAGGATAGAGATAATAATGATGCTTGGATTTGCTTCGATTTAAAAACGGATGTTAAATATTTAAATACATTATCAAGTGTACCTTCTGATATTTCATTTCTTTTGCATGGCAGTGAATCGTTTATAAAAAGACCTTTAGAGGAATTTTCAGGATTTTTAGATTTTGAATTACCTAAAAATAAGGAAGAAGATATTTATAAAAATTTATCTTCTCTTTGGATTTCAAAAATAAGAGAAAACGA
>CANTWP010000068.1 GCA_947853245.1 uncultured Bacilli bacterium
TGTTAATATTGCTCTTTTAAATCGCTTTGTTTCAGCTAAAAAAGTAACAGAAATTATTAAGAATGTTGAACATGGTAAGATAGATTTATTAATTGGAACGCATAGAATATTAAGCGATGATATAAAGTTTAAAGATTTAGGTTTATTAATCATTGATGAAGAACAAAGATTTGGCGTTAGACATAAAGAAAAAATTAAAAATTATAAAAAGAATGTAGATGTACTTACTTTATCAGCAACACCAATTCCAAGGACTTTACAGATGGCTATGTCTGGTATTAGAAGTCTTTCTTTAATTGAAACACCTCCAGTAGATCGTTATCCAATCCAAACATATGTAATTGCTGAAAATAAGCAAATTATTAAAGATGCTGTATATAAAGAATTATCTCGTGACGGTCAAGTATTTATTCTATTTAATAATATTGATCAAATGGAACAAAAAAAAGCAGAATTAAAAAACTTAGTCCCAGATGCTAGAATAATTTCCGCACATGGTCGAATGGATAAAGATAAACTTGAAAATATCATGTTAGATTTTATTGATAAAAAGTTTGATATTTTGTTATGTACTACAATTATTGAAACAGGTATAGATATACCAAATGTAAATACATTAATTATTTATGATGCAGATCATTTTGGTTTGGCACAGTTATATCAAATTAGAGGAAGAGTTGGTCGAAGTAATAAAATAGCTTATTGTTATTTGCTTTATAATAAAAATAAAATATTATCAGAGATCGCTATTAAACGATTGAAAGTTATTAAAGATTTTACGGAGCTTGGTAGTGGCTTTTCTATTGCTATGCGTGATTTATCGATTCGTGGTGCAGGAAATATTTTAGGAAGCGAACAAGCTGGATTTGTAGATTCTGTTGGAATAGAATTATTTTTAAAAATGTTAGATGAAGAAATTAATAAAGCTAAAGGTAATTTGATTTCAGAAGAAACGATTGAAAGTGTTAATCCTTTAATTGAGGTTGCGACCAATATTTCAGATGATTACGTTCAAGAAGAGGAATTAAAAATATTTATTCATCAAAGAATTAATTCTATTAATTCAAGAGAAAAATTGTCAGAAATTAAAGCAGAAATTAGTGATAGATTTGGTCATATAGATGATTCTATCGATGTTTATATGCATGAAGAATTATTTGAAAATATGGCTAAAGAGCTAAATATAGTTAATGTAAAACAAACAAAGAATTTTGTGGAAATATTAATTCCAAAGGAATTAGCTACAAAATTAAAAATGGATGAATTATTCTTAAAAATTTCTAAAATCTCAATGATGTTTAGATTTAGTTTAAAACATGAACAATTATGTATCACTTTAGATACTGTTAAATTAGATAAACATTTTATTTATTATTTAGTTGATTTACTTGAAATAATTAAAGAACAAAAAAATAACATATAATTTCATAGGTTTATTAGTTTATAGTAAAATAAAATTTCATTTATGGTGGTATTCTCCACCATTTTTAAATCTTTTAATAAAAAAACTTTATCAAATGATTATTTATATAAAAAATGTTATTATAAAATAATTTATATATATTTTTAATGAATGTTAGGGGGATTAAAAATGGATTTTGATGATTTATTTATTGATTTAAAATTTCCGTAGCTATTATCTAAGAAAGAATTATCATTTTATTTAGAAAAGATTTGACAAGGTGATATTAAAGCTCGAGAACAAGTTATTATTCATAATATTCGATTGATAATTAAACAAGTTTGTAATAAATTTTCGCAAGTTCCTTATGAAAAAGAAGAATTAGTATCAATAAGATTGTTAGGATTAATAAAGAGTGTAGATACGTTTGATATTGAAAAAAATTTGAGTTTTCAACTTACGCTATTAAATGTATCAATAATGAAATCTTAATGTTTATAAGAAAAGGTATGAAATACATTACTGATCAAAGCATATATATGCCGATTGGTAAGGATAAAGAAGGAACAGATATAATAATTGAAGATATTTTAGAAGATATTACATCAGATTTTGCATTAAATTATGAAACTAAAGTTATATATGAGGAAATTAGGGAAATAGTTTGTAACTTACCAATAAGGGATCGAGAAATTATTATATTATACTTTGGTTTTTTTGATAATCATCCATATACACAGCAAGAAATAGCTCGAAAACTGAATATATCAAAAGCCTATGTTTCTTTGTTAATAATCAAACAAGTCAAAAAAATAGGAATTGAGTTAAAAAATAGAGGAGTGATCGATAATCCTACTAAAAGTTTAAATAAAAAACCTGCTAAAACGATTACTAAAACTTTATAATAATATAATAAAAGCCATCACATAAGTGTTGGCTTTATAAGTTAATAATTAGTTTTTCTTATCCAAAGTATTCATAATTGCTGGAATGATTTGTTTTTTTCGTGATAATATTCCTTTCATCTTTATACCTTGATAGAATTCTATATCAAAACTGTTTTCTAGTATAGATTGTCCTTTGTTATTAAAGAAACAATAAGAGCAGTCATTAATGATATCTGTAACAAATAATGTAATTAAATCATAATTATTATCTTTCTCAATACGGTTTAGTAAATCAATATAATCTTGCTTACGATTTAATACATCATCAGGACTAACTGTTGAAAGTTGACCGATGCCAATTCTATGATTCTCAATTGTAAAGTTTTTGAAATCCGCATATAGAATTTCTTCTGGACTTTTATTTTTAATCATAGATCCTGCTTTGAACATATCCATAGCAAATTTCTTATAATCCACCTGCGCAATTTCACTTAATCTTTTTACTACATCTATATCAAGCTCTGTGGTAGTTGGAGATTTAAATAATAATGTATCTGATATAATAGCGGACATCATTATGCCAGCTATATCTTTGGGTATTTCAACATTGTTTTCTTTATATAAATTATAAATTATAGTATTAGTACTGCCAACTGGCATATTTCTAAAATTAATTGGCATGGTAGTACCTAAAGTTCCAATTTTATGATGATCAATAATTTCCATGATATTAGCGTCTTGTAATCCATCAACACTCTGTTCTGTTTCATTATGATCTACTAATATAACTTTTTTTCGATTTTTTTCGGAAGTATCCGCTAATCTAATTATACCTAAACATTTTCCATCTTTATTGATAACTGGATAGTTACTATATTTAGTACGGTTTGCTAAATCAATAAAATCATTTAATTCTTCATTTTCTTCTACATATGTAACATTTTTATCAATATCAATTTTAGTAATATAATTACAAAGACCAATTTTTCTTGCTACATTAAAAGTATTATATTTAGTTGAAATAATATTAATCTTTTTTTCTTTAGCAAGCTTCAAATGTTCTTCCTTAATTTGACTGTTTCCTGTTAAAATAATCATTTTGACATTCTTTTCAATAGCGTATTCAATAATACTATGACGATCACCTACTATTAAAATAGTTTCAGGAGTTAGATCAACATGTTCAATAAAAGTGGTACTACGATAAGAAGCGATTAAAATATTTCCATCGATTTCTTCGTCGAATTTAGCGATCGCATTACCTTTTAATGTTTCAATGATATTTTGAAAAGATGTATGTAGATTTTCCCAATCCCCATTAACTGAATCTCTCGCAATATCTTTCATACTTACGGCTCCATAATATTTCCCATATTTATCAACAATTGGTAGAGTACTTATTTTTTTATCTGTCATATAATTAAAACAATTATAAACTGATTCTTTTTCATCTACTAAATTACCTTTTAAATAATTAACATCTTTAACTTGTAATTTAACATCATTAAGATATTTAGGTTGCTTAATATTAAAGTAGTCTAATATAAATTTTGTTTCACTATTTATTTCTCCAAGAACTCTAGGTTCACAATTTATACCTAGTTTATTTTTTAAATATGATAGAGAAATAGCCGCAACGACGCTATCTGTATCTGGTTTTTTATGGCCAAATATTAATACTTTATTCATATTTTCCCTCCGTAATTAAATAATTATACCATGTATATTTAATATTGTGAAGTATAAAAGTTTTTCCTTTACACACAATAAAGTAAGAATGGAGGTAAAAATGTATACTACAGGAATAGTCAGAAGAATTGATGATTTAGGTAGAATTGTTATTCCAAAGGAAATTAGAAAAAAATTAAGAATTAGAGATGGTGAGAATTTAGAAATACTAGTAAGAGATAATGAAATAGTATTACAAAAATATTCAGTAATGAAAAATATAGAAGATTTTGCTAGTAATTTTACAGATGCTATTTACGGATTTATAAAATATAATATATTGATAACTAGTGATACTTCTATAATAGCTTGTTCTGGTCCAATGAAAAAGAAATTAATTAATAAAGATATAAGTGAAGAATTAATAACTTGTATTCATAGAAAAGAAAATATGTATGAGAAATATAAAAAGAATCTTAGTTTAACGGAAAATGATAATGTTGAAGCAACATATGCTATATCAACCATTACACACGATGGCGATCCAGTTGGATTAGTGATATTCTGTTCAGAAGATGAAACTATTACTGAAAGTGAAATGCGTATCTGTGAGATAGCTGCAAAAATTTTATCAAAATATCTTGATGATTAAAATAAAATGTGTTATAATAACGCCAGTTTAAAGATTTTGATGGGAAGAAGAGTAGTAATGTTTTATAGAGAGCTTACGTTTGGTGGAAGTAAGTAAATAAGTCTACTTCGAATGGACTCATTCTTTGATTTATCGATATGTAGATAAATACGTATATATGCGTTAAATATTTAAGGTGTAGTAATACATAAATTAAGGTGGTACCACGTGACTTACGTCCTTATGGATGTGAGTTTTTTTGTATTATAAAGGAGTTGAAAAATGATTAGAGGATTTGAAAAAATTAGTTTAGAACAGTATAAAAAAGATAATTTAGATATAGAATATTATGATGACTATATTGTTCCTACACGAGCTACTAAAAATAGTGCTGGTTATGATTTTTATCTTTTAAATGATTATCAACTTGATCCAAATAAAATAGTTAAAATTCCTACTGGAATAAAATCTTATATGCAAAGTGATGAGGTATTATTTTTGTTTATTAGATCTAGTTTGGGATTTAAATATAATTTACGAATGTGCAATCAAGTAGGTGTAATAGATTCTGATTATTATAATAATACTGATAATGAAGGTCATATTTGGGTTTGTATTAAAAATGAAGGAACTCAAACTATAAAGTTAAACCGTGGTGATCGTTTTGTTCAAGGTGTTTTTACTAAATATTTAAAGATAGATGAAGATAAGACTAATAGTGATCGTACTGGTGGAATAGGCAGTACAAATAAAGGAGGAAATTAAATGGAAAAAGAAAAATATTATATTTCAACCGCTATAGCGTATACTTCCGCAAAACCACATATTGGAAATACTTATGAAGTAGTTTTAGCGGATGCTATTGCGCGTTATAAAAGATTAACTGGTTATGATGTATATTTTCAAACCGGAACAGATGAACATGGAATTAAAATAGAAGAGAAAGCCACAGCGGCAGGACAACAACCACAAGAATTTGTAGATGACATTGCTTTAGAAATAAGACGTATTTGGGATATAATGAATACTAGTTATGATAAGTTTATAAGAACTACTAATCCTGTTCATGAAGAAAAAGTTGCTCAGATATTTGAAAAATTATATGAACAAGGAGATATATATAAAGGCGAATATACTGGTCTTTATTGTACACCTTGTGAATCATTTTGGACAGAATCTCAACTTGTAGATGGTAAATGCCCAGATTGTGGCCGTGAAGTAAAACCTGCTAGTGAAGAGGCATATTTTTTAAAGATTAGTAAATATTCTAAAAGATTAGAAGAATATATAGAAAGTCATCCTGAATTTATCCAACCTGAGAGTCGTAAAAATGAAATTGTTAATAATTTTATTAAACCAGGTTTGCAGGATCTATGCGTTTCTAGAACATCTTTTAAATGGGGTATTCCTGTATCTTTTGATAGGAAACATGTTATATATGTTTGGATAGATGCATTAAGTAATTATATTACATTCTTAGGTTATGATATAGATGGAAATCATAGTGAAGAATTTAAAAAGTATTGGCCTGCTGATGTACATTTAATTGGTAAAGATATTTTAAGGTTCCATACTATTTATTGGCCAATTATATTAATGGCATTAGATTTACCAATGCCAAAACAAATATTTGGACATCCTTGGTTATTATCAGGTACTGATAAGATGAGTAAATCTAGAGGAAATATTATATATGCTGATGACTTAGTTAATGAATTTGGTGTCGATTCCGTTAGATATTACTTAATTCATGAAATGCCTTTTGCTAGTGATGGAGTATTTACTTATGATTTATTAATTGAAAGAATTAATTCGGATTTAGCAAATGTATTAGGAAACTTAGTAAATAGAACAATTAGTATGGCACATAAATATTTTGATGGTGTTGTTCTAGCCCCAAGTGATTTAGAGGCATTAGATTTAAATTTTAGAAATGATATTATTAGTATTAATCATAAAATTGAATCTAAGATGAAAGATTTAAGAGTGGCGGACGCTATAGATGAATTATTAGAATTATTTAGAAGAAGTAATAAATATATTGATGAAACAACTCCTTGGAGTTTATCTAAAGATGAAACAAAAAAAGATCGTTTAGCAACGGTACTTTATAATTTGTTAGAAGCAATTAGACATGGTGCTGTTTTATTACAACCGTTTTTACCAGAAACAGCAGATAAAATATTTCATCAGTTAAATACGGAAAATAGATATTATGATTCTTTAAATAATTTTGATGGTTTAGATATTGGAATTACTTTAAATCAACCGGAAGTTTTATTTGCACGTATTGATAAAGCTAAAAAATTGGAAGAGTTAGGAATTACAGAAAAGTAAGAAAAAAAGAGTGAACTAGTTTCATTCTTTTTTTGTTTGGTTTAAAGGAAATAAAAAAGTTTTGTTGTACGTTAATAATATAGGAGGAATAGAATGAAGAATGAAATTGTAATATTTGAAAATTAAACTGTTAAACTTGAAGTAAATATGAGAGATGAAACGGTTTGGCTTACTCAAGCACAAATGGCTAAGTTATTTGAAAAATATAGAAAGACAATAACAAGGCATATCCAAAATATTTATAAAAATGGAGAGCTTGAAGAGAATCAAGTGTGGTCGTTTTTTGAGCATACTGCAAATGATAAAAAAACTATATTGTACAATATTACAATTTAGATATGATTATTAGTGTTGGTTATAGAGTACATTCAAACAATGGTGTTCTATTTAGAAAAGACAATTAAACTGATTGATATTGCTGGAAGAATAGATAATAATTTGAATGGTGATGAGTTTCAGGAGATAATTAAAGTAATTAATAATTATTCACATGCTTTGAATTTGTTAGATAAATATGATCATAAAATTTTTGATAAACCTAAAGGTGTTTTCAGTAATAAGAAGATCAAATATAAGGATTGTATAAGTATAATTAATAATTTAAAATTTAATAGTAATAGTGATTTATTTGCACTCGAAAGAAATAGAGGACTTGAAGCAATTATCGGAAATATTTATCAGTCATTTGGGAATTAAGATGTTTATCCAACTATTCAAGAAAAAGCTGCCAATTTCTTATATTTAATTATCAAAAATCATATTTTCATAGATGGAAATAAAAGAATTGCTGCAACATTATTTATCTACTTTTTAGACTTTTATAATATTTTATATAAAGATAAAACACCAGTTATTGATAATAACACTTTAGTCGCAATAACTTTATTAGTAGCGCAATCTAATCCTAAAGAAAAAGAAGTACTAATTGATTTGGTTATGAATTTCTTAAATGAATAAAGCTTTATATGAAGAATTAATTGACGTTTTGTTCTATAATAAACATTGTTGAAACTTCTTTATATATCTAGATTATTCTTTACATAAAAAGTGTAAAATGTCGAAATTTTTATATGTTTTTTCTTTTACTAGTCATATTAAATATGCTATAGTAGATTTGTATAGTAAAGAATAAGAGGGATTAAACATGTCGCTAGATGGCAATAAAGATGTATGCTTTATTGTAGTAGCAGTCTGCTTTCTTATGTGTGTTGTAATATTTAATATGATAATAGACTTTAAAATAATAGATGTATTTTATATTATTGGTTGTATCATATTCTTGGTAAGATTTTTGTATTTAAGATTTACTTTGTAAAATTATATCATTATGGTATAATTTTTTTGGTGATTTTATGTTAATAGATACACATTGTCATTTAAGTAAAAATGATTATGAAAATTTAGAAGAAGTAATTAGTCAGATG
The DNA here is from genome assembly GCA_947853245.1 of uncultured Bacilli bacterium. Classification (GTDB taxonomy): domain Bacteria; phylum Bacillota_I; class Bacilli_A; order RF39; family UBA660; genus SIG204. The sequence continues at coordinate 8,350 of CANTWP010000068.1, forward strand.
AAAGAAAATACAATTATAACTAGTGGTGTTAGTCTTGAAACCAACAAAGAAGTTTTAAAGTTATGTCAAGAATATTCTAATATATATGGAACAATTGGAATACATCCTGAAGAAATAAATAATATAACAGAAGAAGATTTTATTTTTTTAGAAGAACATATTAATGATCCTAAAGTAGTTGGAATTGGTGAAATAGGTCTTGATTATTATTGGGTTAAAGATAATAAAGAAGACCAACAAAGAGTTTTCATAAGACAGTTAGAACTTGCTAAAAAGTATAATAAACCGGTAGTAATTCATTCTAGAGATTCTATTCAAGATACATATGATATCTTAAAAAGTATGAATCTAAATATACCTATTGATATTCATTGTTATAGCTCTAGTTTAGAAATGGCTAGAGAGTTTATAAAATTGGGTGCTAGACTTGGTATTGGTGGTGTTTTAACATTTAAAAATTCTGATAAATTAAAAGAGATAGTAGATAATATAGATTTAAAACATTTGTTATTAGAAACAGACAGTCCTTATTTGGCTCCAGAGCCAATTAGGGGTACGAAGAATGTACCTTTTAATACATATTTTGTGGCGAAAAAAATATCAGAAATTAAGGGATTAACAGTTGATGAAGTGTTAAAAATTACCAGTGAAAATGCGATCTCACAATTTGACTTACCAATTAAACTATGATACCATTATCTTGTGTACGCAAGAGGTGACAAGATGAGTATATATTTTATAAATATAATAAAAGACATCTTTGCTACTTTAATTATTACTACGTTTTCTTTATTAGGTGGTAGTGTTAAAGAAAAGGAAATTAGTGTTATAAATCAAGAAAATCACAATTATTTTACGATAGTAACTACTATAGATGCTCATAAAGATACAATTAAGTATAATAGTAAGCTTCCTTCAAATAAAACAAATGTAATTGTTGAAGGAGTAGATGGAGTTTCTTATATTGATTCAGATGGCACTTTAAAAGTATTAAAAGAACGTGTAGATGGTATTATTGAAGTTGGTACAGGTCCAAATGGTGAATATAATGGTATAACAACTGGTTATGGCGCAGATTGTCCTGGATGTTCTGGAACTGTTGCTTGTAGAACTAGAGAAGGTAAATATATTAATTTAGTAAATGATGGTGTGTATTATAAAGATCAACAATATGGTGATGTTCGTATAGTAGCGGCTGATCATACTTTATTTAGCTGTGGAACAATTATAGAAGTAAATAATGGTCGACAGGATCCGTTTCTTGCTATAGTACTGGATACAGGAATAGATATGCGTAGAGCTTGGCGAAATCAAGGAGTAGCGCATTTAGATATAGCATTTATTACTGAAAGCGATCCTGGAACTTATGCAGTAACTGTTAAAAATAACGGTGCTAAATTTAGTGTTCAACGTTGGGGTTGGTAAATACTTTCATTAGAATAAAGAGGTTGTTAATATGGAGCGTGAAAAAGCTTTAGCTCTTATGGGCGGGGTATTAGGCGGATTAGCAGTTATTTTTGTATCTGTCTTATTGGTTGTAATTTTTTAAAGTCATACCTATTATTTTTCTGTTTTTCTTCCTTTAGGAGTAATAGGAGGTTATGCAATAGCGAAAGTGAAAAAATATGAAAAACTTCCTTTAGTTATATGTTTAATTATAGTTGTATTGATTACTCTTTTACAATTTATTATAGATCCATTAGTTGAATTATATATAACTAATGGTGTAATATCTTATAATGACTTTATTGCTTTATATTCAACTGATGGCTATATTAAAGAACTACTTCATCATTATGTGTATATCATTGTATTCAATTTATTCTGGGCATTCTTAATTCTACATAGTTTATTACGATATTAACCCTTTAAATTATTAAATAAATATTAAAATAAAGAAGGTAACTTCTTTTTTTTGACGTGTAATTTCTCGTATGATATAATAACTATGTTGGTGATTTTATGGAATATTCTCCTAAAAAAATGAAAGAATTATTAGATAAACATGGCTTTTTTTTAAAGAAGAAATTTGGTCAAAATTTTATTATTGATGAAAA
>CANTWP010000069.1 GCA_947853245.1 uncultured Bacilli bacterium
CTTCATAAGTAATAGCTGAACCTTTATTAGGAAGACTACTACTAATTGTAACAGTATTATTAGAATGCTTACTATTATAGTATTCATATCCTCCGTTTACTGATTCGACTAATTCTAAAGAAGTAATACGAATATCTTTTACTGCTCGAAGTACTAAATCACCACTAATATATAAAGATTGATTTAAAGCAGAATAAGCAATGGCAGAAATAGATAACAACGTAAAACAAAACAGTATTAATAATACATTCTTTTTTACAAAACTTAAGTTTCGCCACCTACTATCCTTATTAATTCCCTTCATTAAAAAACCTTCTTTCTAAGCAATTAAAAAATACAAAAACATAAAGATCTTATCTACAGATATTGTTTTTCTATTTGTTATATTGATATTAATAGTTAGCAATAACTTCTGATTAACTATTTGTATACTAATATTGTCGTTCATATTATCACTACCTATTTTTAATTTAATTATACATTCATTAGGAATTTTTTTCAATAGTGCATAATTATTTTATCTAATGCAAAAAAGAAAATAGTAAACTATTTTCTTTCCATTTGTTTTGCTACTTCTTCAGCAAAGTTTTCTTCTCTTTTTTGTAATCCTTCACCAACTTCGTAACGAATCATGTCAACAATTGTTCCACCGTTAGCACTAACATATTTAGCAACAGTTTCTTTATTTTCCGCTTTAATGAAAATTTGATTTTCTAGGCAAACTTCTTCGTAATATTTACTTACTTTTCCATCCATAATCATTTCAACTTTATCAGCAGGTTTTCCTTCATTTAATAATTGTTCTTTAATGATTTCTTTTTCTTTGTCTAAAACATCTGTTGGTACATCCGTAGAACGTACATAAAGTGGACGCATAGCAGCAGCATGCATTGCTACATCTTTAGCAACTTCTGCATTTGCTCCTTTAACAGTAGCTAAAACAGCAATCTTTCCACCCATATGAATATATGAACCAAATGATTCATCATCATTCTTTGTAACTTTCATAAATCTTCTAAAACTTAATTTTTCACCAATTTTAGCAGTCTTATTAACGATTAAATCATTAACAGTTCCTTCTTCAGTTAAAAGAGCCAAAACATCTTCTTCTGTTTTAGGATCACCTGCTATAATTGCATTTAAAATAGTTTCTACCATACCAGTAAATTCTGGATTCTTTGCTACGAAATCAGTTTCAGAATTTACTTCTACTATAGCAGCAGTATTTCCATCAATCATAATAGCAGCAGTTCCTTCAGCCGCAATACGATCTGCTTTTTTAGCAGCTTTAGAAATACCTTTTTCTCTTAGCCAATCCATAGCTGCACCAATGTCTCCATTGTTAGCTTCTAGAGCTTTCTTGCAATCTAACATTCCAGCTCCACTTTTTTCTCTTAATTCCTTAACTAAACTAGCAGTTATCATAAATTACCTCCTATAATATATTTTTAAATTATAAAAAGGGATGTAAATCATCCCTTTAGTAGTTTTAGTTTAAAGCTTCTATTAATTCAGCTTTTTTCATTGTAGAATAACCTTTGATATCTTTTTCTTTAGCCATATCACGAAGTTCACTTACTGTTTTTGTTGATAAATCAACAACGGCTTTTTTAACAGTTTCTTTTTCTTCTTTTGGTTGTTCTTTTTTGGTTTCTTCTTTTTTAGCTTCTACTTTTTCTGATGATCTTTTGTTATCAAATCTTTTATTATTGCGACCTTCTTCAAATCTTCTAGGTCTGTCTTCTTTTTTCTTAACAGAATCTACTGCTTTTTGCATAATTTCACTGGCATCTTTTACTTCTTTATCAGAACTTACGAAATCGATTAATTTTCCACCTTGTGCTTCAACAATAGCATTAGCCATAACACCAATGATTAATTTTACAGCACGAATAGCATCATCATTACCTGGAATAACATAATCTACCATATCTGGATCACAGTTAGTATCAACGATACCAAATACTGGAATTCCTAAAATTCTAGCTTCTTTAATAGCAATTTCTTCTTTAGAAGGATCTACTATAAATAAAGCATCTGGTAACTTATTCATTTCTCTAATTCCACATAATAATTTATTTAACTTATCGTATTCTTTCTTTAATCCGATAACTTCTTTTTTAGGAAGTAGATCAAAAGTACCATCTTTTTCCATTTTTTCGATTTCATCTAAACGTCTAACTCTTTTACGAATAGTTCTAAAGTTAGTTAAAGTTCCACCTAACCAACGTTCTGCTACATAATAAGAATTACTTCTAATAGCTTCTTCTTTAGTAGCTTCACTAGCTTGTTTTCTAGTTCCTGCAAATAAAACTTTACCACCATTTTCAGCAATAGTTTTAAGTGCAGCATATGCTTCCTCGATCTTTTTAGCAGTTTTTTGTAAATCGATAATATAAATATCATCTCTTGAAGTAAAGATGTATTCCTTCATCTTAGGATTCCATCTTTTAGTTTGATGTCCGAAATGAACACCAGCCTCTAATAAATAATTCATAGACACAACTGTCATATTTCTTCCTCCTTTTGTTAATTCTTCTGTAAATTTCCACTCTGCACCACCAATTGGCACTAGGCACAAAAATCCATTTACATGTTTTTTAAAAGCCAAAATTATTATATCACAATTTTATGTATTTACAAGTAATTTTATGCGATTTTTAAAATTTAGATATATCAATTATATAAAATAAATTCTTAATAATTATTTATTAACACCTAAAATCAACAGCAATTCAAACTAGATACTTTTTTATTGACCTTTATACAATTATAAAAGAACTATTTCTAGTTCTTTAATGCTTTAAACATTTTCTTCCATAAATCTTTAGAAGAATAGTTTAAAATTCCTACTTTATAAATTCTTAATCCATATTTAATTAATATATAATTAGTTAAAATAATTAAAACAATAGATATAATTACATCAACAACACCAATTTGTCCTAAAACAAGTAATGAAGGTGATAAGATTGCTGATATAAATGGCACATAAGAAAGTACTTTAATAAAAGTTGCTCCTTCAAATACACCAGCCATAATTGATAAATAATAACCTACTAAAGATATTATCATAATAGGTGTTTGTAATTGTTGAAAATCTTCTGTATTAGTAGTCATACTTGCTAAAATAGCAGCAAGTGCTCCATATGCAATAAATGTAAATACTATTAAAATGATTGCCAATGGAACAATATAAACTAAACTTTTACCAATATTTGAAGACATAAATACATCAAGCATACCAGTTACCTCTGCCCCAATTCCTCCAGTAATACTTGAACCACCTAACATTTTTCTAATCCATAATCCAATTGCAGCAAATAATACTAATAAAACTCCTTGTATTAAAACAAATAAATTGGCAGCAATAATTTTTGAAAAGAAATGGGTTTTTGGTGAAACGTTAGATATGATTATTTCCATACCACGAGTAGTTTTTTCATCATTCACTTCAGCGCCTACCATTTGAACTAAGAAAATAGTTAACATGAAGATTGGTAAAATTAAAATAGGGAAAACAGTCGTCATAATCATAGACATATTCTCTTCTTCAGAGTTTTTATTATCACTTAAATAAATTCTATTTATAGGAACTTCAGAATAAATTTGTTCTAATTCTTCTGCAGAAATAGACGAATTCATAAGAGCTAAACTAACTTTTGTATTATTTAAAGCAGTATTTAACACTCCAGTATCCATATAATCTAAATAATCTTTTGTAATCATAGTAACTTCTAAAGGACTAGTAAGCGAACTAGTAAACTCTAAAATAATACTATCAGATTCTTCATCATTGGTCTTAATCATTTCTTTAAGTTCATCGACTGATTTATCAGATTTTGTTAATTCATAATAAAGTTCTGAAGCCTCTCCATATAATGCTTTATTAGCGGCAATCAATTGTTGTTCAAATAAAGAATAAGAATAATCAGTTTTATCTACAATATAAACATTAGTCTTCTCATTAAAATCTCCACCAAAGAAATTAATAATAGAATCTATATTTATAACAGCAATAATTGCTACTGCTAGCAATATATTCGCAGCCATAAACCATTTAGTTTTAATTTTTCTTTTTAGACTAACTCCTATTAAATAATTAAGTTTACTTCTCATAAACTTCACCTACTTTATTAACAAATATTTCATTTAATGTTGGTTCTTCTACTACAAATTTAGATATTTTTGTATTCTTTATTTTTTTAAATACATCATCAACATAACTGATATCCTCAATTTTAACTTCTAATTCATCAGCATGTTTTATAACTTCAACTACTCCAGTTACTTTTTCTAAATCTTGTTTATTAACATCACCTTTAATAAATATATTCTTTTGTCTATATTTTTCTTTAATATCTTTAATATTACCTTCTAATACTGATTTACCTCGTAGCATAATAACTATCTTTTGACAAAATAATTCTACATGTTCCATACGATGTGAAGAGAAAATAATCATACTACCTTGCTTAGACATTTCAATTATTTCTTTTTTAAATAATTCTACATTGAATGGATCTAACCCAGAAAAAGGTTCATCTAGTATTAATAATTTTGGTTTATTTAAAATGGCAGTAATGAATTGAATTTTTTGTTGATTACCTTTAGATAATTCTTTTATTTTTTTATTTTTATACTCAATTACACCAAACTTATCTAATAAATAATCTAATCTATCTTCGATTTCTTTATCATGCATACCTTTTAAAGCACCATAAAATTTACATTGCTCCAAGACAGTCATTTTAGTAAGTAAACTTCTTTCTTCTGTTAAGAAACCTATTTTATCAGTTACATCATAACTGATAGCTTGTCCATCTAAAGTAATATTACCACCACTTGGTTCTAAAAGACCCATAATCATTCGAAAAGTAGTAGTTTTTCCAGCTCCATTTACACCAAGAAGGCCAAAGATTTCGCCTTCTTTAACTGTAAATGATAAATTATCGACCGCTAAAAAATCACCATAATATTTTGTGACATTTTCTACCTTTAACATAAAAGCACCCCTAACTAAAGAATATTCTAACTATATCATTATAAGTAATCGCTATCATAAGTAACATAAGTAAAGCAAAACCAATACTATGTACAATATTTTCTACTTTAGCAGAAACTGGTTTTCCTTTTATTTTTTCAATTATTAAGAAAAGTACTCGGCCACCATCAAAAGCTGGTAGTGGTAATAAATTTATAAATCCAACATTTAAACTTAAATAACCAACTAAATATAATATATTTGCAAACCCTGTTTTAGCAGTCTCTCCTACTAAATTATATATACCAACTGGACCTGATAAATTATTTAAAGCTAACTTCCCTGTAATTAAATACCAAATAATCATAAACATTTGCTCTATTAATGATATAAATTTAGTAAATGCATATTTTACTGATGCTAAGAAACCTTTTTCTATTTCATTTTTAACACCAAATCCATATTTAAAATTACCTTCAGCATCTTTTATTGGAGTAATTGTTATACTTCTTTTCCCATCTAATTCCAAAGTAATCGTTTTACCAGCACTCACACTAAGTTCTAACATTAATTTATCAGAATTGTTTACTTTTTTTCCATTTAATTTAGTAATTTGTTCACCCACTTGTAATCCTGCTGATTGAGCGGCAGAGTTATCAATTACAGAACCAATATACACCTCTTTACTAGGGGCACCATTTAGTAAAGCAACTACGAATAATAGGATAATTGCTAAAATAAAGTTCATCATAACACCCGCTATGATAGTAAAAAAACGTTGAAACCAAGTTTTGGCTTGCATAGTTTTTTCTTTTGGAATATTTTCATCTACTTCAACACTTTCACCAGCCATTTGGACGTAACCACCAATTGGAAAAAGTCCTATCGAATACTGAGTTTCGTCACCTTTTCTTTTCCATTTGAAAATTTTAGGCCCCATACCAATTGAAAACTCGTATACATATATTCCAGCTCTTTTAGCAAAGAAAAAATGGCCCCCCTCATGAATAAGTACAATAAATCCTAGAATTAAAATAAAATAAATTAATGTTAACATAATTTCCTTCTTTCTATAATATTGTCATAAAAAATACAAATCCAAGCATTACAAAGATAATACTATCTAATCTATCTAAAATACCACCATGACCTGGCATAATATTAGAAAAATCTTTCTTTCCAAAGTATCTTTTAATACAAGAAAAAGTTAAATCTCCAAATTGTCCTAATATTGATAAAAGTAATGTTACTATAATAACTACATAAATAGGAGTTACTTGCGATACTAAGAAATGGTAAAATACACTTGGAACCAATACTCCAAAAAAAGTACCACCGATAACACCTTCCCAAGTCTTTTTAGGAGAAATACTTTCCAATAATTTATGTCTACCTAATAACATTCCTGTAAAGTAAGCATAAGTATCGGTAATAATAGTTATCAAAAATAAATATATAGTTAAACATAAACTTGTATTTCTAACTAACATAATAAGTGACATAGATACTCCTAAAAATAGTATTCCTCCAATTAAATAAAATGCATCGTTTACACTATATTTTGTACGATCATGATATAAAACAGTTGGTAATAAAAGTGCTATAAACAAACCTGATAACAAACGATAATCAAGTGAAAATGATAACTGTTGTTGTTCTAAAGAACTTAATACTATAATAGCCATTACGATATAAGATATCAATTTAATAAATAAAGGCACGTCTTTTTTAGTACATTTAATATTTATAAATTCCTTAAGTCCTAATAGAGAAACTAGGAATATTCCAAAATTAAACCACTTACCACCTACTACTAATAAAGGAATAAAAATTGCTAAAACTACTACAGCACTAATTATTCTCGTTTTCATTTTAGACCACCAAACTTTCTATTTCTTTCATTAAAACTATCTAAAGCTTTCTCAAATTCTAATTCGTCAAAATCTGGAAAATAAGTATTTGTAAAATAAAATTCAGCATAAGCACATTCATAAATCATGAAGTTACTAATTCTTAGTTCACCACCAGTTCGAATCATTAAATCGACCGGTGGTAAATCGTTATATAAATTCTTACTAAATAATTCTTCATCTATTTCATCAACTGTTAATTCTTTATTTTGTACTAAATATGCTATCTTACGAGCAGTATCAACAATCTCAGCTTTGCCACCATAATTTAAACAAATATTTAATATTCCTGCTGTATTATTTTCAGTCTTTTCTTGTAATACATCAATTGTTTTTATTACATTTTTAGGAAGATTAATTCGCCTACCAGATATAATAACTTTAATATTTTTATTACTAAAAAACTTGATAGAATCCTTTAATCCTCCAGCAAATAAATGCATAAGATAATCTACTTCTTTTTTATCTCGTTTGAAATTCTCAGTAGAAAAAGCAAATACACTAAGTATTTTAACGCCCCTTTTTATAATATAATCACTAAGGTTCTTAAGCCTATCTAGGCCTGCTTTATGCCCTTCACTTCTATTTAATCCTCTATTAGTTGCCCATCTACCATTACCATCTAATATTATTGCCACATGATTAGGAATATTCTCTAAATTCACTTTATCACATCCTAGAATTATTATAATACATTAACCAGTTAAAGACAAGAAAAAAGAATTAAGCAATTTGAATACTATAATTATTATCTAACTACTTAACTCAATCAATATTTTACAAAAAGGTATCATAATAACAGAACACATATAAGTATAAACTATATTTAAATTTATATCTAATACCAGCATTACTAAAAACAACGATATCATAAACCAATTCGATTTATTAATTCTAATCTTCTTACTTATAAAAGTAACTAAAACATATAAATAAATTATTACCCCAACATATCCATACGTAAGCATTAAATTTATAAAATCATTATGCACATGTATCCTTTCTCCTGTTACTTGTTCATTTATATCATAAACAAAATTATAACCATTACCAACTATTTGGTTTAATAAATGTTGTTTAGAAAATTCAGTTAAATCTGCCTTCTAAAAAATATCTCTACCATTCATAAAATTAGAAAAATTAAAACCATCTCTTAAAACATATTTGAATTTATTAAATATAGGAGTAGCAAACAATATCATTGTTAGAATTATACACATTAGTATAAAGTATATACAAAATTTCTTTTTATTATCAAATAAATAATAAAAAGCAATAACACATAACGATATACATAACATTAAATATATTCTAGCCCCACTTAAAAATATTCCAATTATCGGTACTATAGTTAATAGCAAGAAAACCTTTCTATTTTTGATCTTACAGAGAATTAAACATAATATAATTATTAACAAACTACTACTAGCAAATCTATGACAATTATTTTCAAAAGAATGAAAATATAAAGAATTACCCCAATTTATATCATAACAAGAATTAAAAGTAGTCGATGCAACGACCACTATATTCCATAAAACTATTAAAGTAAAAGTTAATTTAGAGCTGTTTATTGAATTTATTTTAAATTCTTGATAATAGTAAAAAAGATATTCGAAAAAATAACCCAAAATGTAAAATAAAATGAATCGTTAATATTATCTACTCTTGAAGTAAATATAAATGAAAAAACATATAAAATCATCATTAAGAAAAACAAAATATATGTTCTCTTATTTCTTTTTTACTTATTATTATAAAAACATCATTATTATAAATAAACCTGTCAACAATTTATTAATATTAGAAAACACTTTTATTCCTTGTAAAATAGTTGTCAAAGGAAAAAGTAAAAAAATTATAAATAATCATAAAGAAATATTAATACTTTTACTTTTCATATTACCACCACTGTCATAATATCAAAAATTATATATTTAATCAATGAAAAAGAATTAACAGATTATAATGAATCAATGTTAATTCTTACTTTTTTTTCATTATTAGCATAACTAGATGCATAAACGATAGTTCTAATTGCTTTAGCAATTACACCCTTCTTACCAATTACAGCACCTATTTCATCTTCAGAAACAAGTACTTCAATAGTAATAAAGTCTTCATCTTCAAATTGTTTTACAGATACAGACTCTGGATCACGTACTAAATTTTTAACTAAAAATTCTGTTAACTCCGCTAATCTCATAACTATTTACTTTCCTTTTTAGTCATTTTTTGTTCATGAAATTCTTTTAAAAGGCCTTCTCCCTTAAATAAATCTCTAACAGTATCAGTTGGTTGTGCACCATTACTTAACCATTTCATAGCAAGTTCTCTATCAATTTTTACCTCTGCTGGATTTGTCACTGGATTATAAGTACCAATTTCTTCAATAACCTTACCATCTCTTGGACTTCTTGAATCGGCTGCTACAACACGATAAAAAGGTTTCTTTTTGCTTCCCATTCTTTTTAATCTTAATTTAACTGCCATAAAGCACCTCCTTTGTTTAATGAATTAAGTATACCATAATATATATATGCCGTCAACCCTTTTTTGTTGACAAAACAAAAAAAGCCAAAGGCTTTTATAGATAATCTTCTTTTACATTTTTATCAATATCTTCTATTACATCATCTGTTACTTCATCATCTACATCATCCCAAGGCTCCTCTTCTTCTTCAATTGCTATTTTCATTTTTGTTTCACCTACTATTTCAACACCAAGTTCTTTTTCTATATCAAAATTGATATTTCCCTGATCATCAATATTAACTTTCGAACAAGTAGGTTGTTTAAGAGTTCTAACAATAATATCTGTATCTCCTGTCAAATCAGCATTCTCACGAATTTTTACGTTAAACAGATCATTATATTCAACACTCTTATTTACAACAGCTGTTTTAGAATCACCATCATAAGAATACCAAATATTTACATCATAAGAACCATCTACACCTATTTTTCCACCTGATTTATATCCTTTAAACTTATGATTAATAACCCAACACCCTAAAACAGTAGTTGGTGTCCCATCTACTTCAACAGTATAATTGTTTTTAAAATACTTTTTACCTTTTCCAATAACAGCTTTAGTAACTATTTCCTTATATGTAGCCATATCATCACCTCTTACTTTAATTTATGCGAAAGTAATAAAAAATGTACAAAAAAGATGAATTTTATAATTCATCATTTAAAAATTATTATTTAATCAACTACTTCGCCATCCATACTCCAAGTTTTAACATCTTTGATTTGAACATTAACAATTTTACCTATCAAATCTTTACTGGCTTTAACATTTACAAGCTTCATAGTATCAGTATAACCCATCAACATATTTTCATCTTTTTCACTAACAGATTCTAATAATACAGGAACTACTTTATTTAAATATTTATCATTTGCTTCTTTTGAATACTTATTAATAAGTTCATTTAATTCATAAAGTCTATTATTCTTTTCTTCAAGTGAAACATCATCCTGCATCTTTGCAGCCGGAGTTCCTTCACGTGGGGAGAAGATAAATGTAAAGGCTGAATCAAATTTACACTTATTAACAACTTCAAGAGTTTCATTGAAATCTTTCACCGTTTCTCCAGGAAAACCAACAATAATATCCGTTGTTATAGCACAATTAGGAATACTTGTTTTAATTTTACTAAATAATGTCAAATAATCTTCTTTTGTATATCTTCTTCCCATAAGTTTTAAAATTCTAGAAGATCCTGATTGTAAAGGTAAATGAATATAAGGCATTATATTTGGATATTTACTTATTATATCGATCATATCATCTGTAAAATCCCAAGGATGACTTGTAACAAAACGAACTCTTTCAATACCAGTTTTAGCTACATTTTCAAGTAAATTACCCATATTATAATTAATGTTTAAGTCTTTACCATAAGCATTAACATTCTGTCCAAGTAAGGTTACCTCCTTATAACTATTTTTAACAAGTTCTTCGACTTCTTGTAAAATAAACTCTGGCTTTCTACTTCTCTGTTTACCCCTGGTATAAGGAACTATACAATATGTACAAAATTTATCACAACCATACATTATATTTACCCAAGCTTTATATTTACTATCTCTTTTTACAGGGATATTTTCAACTATATCGCCTTCAATACTAAGTACTTCTATTTCTAAATCTTTCTTATTAATAGTTTCATATAAAATATTTGGTAAATTATGAATATTGTGTGTACCAAAAACAATATCTAACCAATTATATTTTTCAAGTATTTCATTAACAACACTTTCTTCTTGCGCCATACAACCACAAATACCCGCAATAATATTTGGATTAGATTCCTTTAAATGCTTAATACGACCAATCATACCAAATACTTTATTATGAGCATTTTCTCTAATAGCACATGTATTTAATAAGATTAGATCAGCCTGCTCCATATTGTCTGTTTCTAAAAAACTCATATCTTCTAGTATAGCCTTAATATTTTCAGTATCATGCTCATTCATTTGACAACCATAAGTTTTAATAAAATACTTTTTACCTAAACCTAACTTCTTTAAATTATCTTTTACTATATATTCATTAGTCTTTATTAATACTTCTTTATTACTTCTTTTTTTTGCTTCCATTAAATTAGGCATTAACATAAAATCACTTCATTTCTACTTAATGATAATAGCACATTTACCTTTATTTCGCAATAATTTATATTAAATATTAATATTATACTAATTCATATTCTTTAGACAATGTTCTTTTATCACTACAATATTCCATAATAAATTTGTTATCTTTTTTTACGATTATTATTCCTATTGTCTTATCTTGATTTATAGTTATAACATTTCTATCAATATAATTCATATATGTTTCTATTTGCCCTATATGTTCTTTTTTTAATTCCGTTATCTTTAATTCAAGTACAACAAAACAATTATAGATATAATTAAATAAAAGTATATCTATATAATTATATCTATTCCCTAGTTTTATTTTATATTCATTTGCAATATAACTAAAACCTTGACCTAATTCTAACAGAAAACCATCTAAGTCTTCAAGGAGCAACTGCTTTAAATATTTTTCAGATAACTTAATTATATCAATATTATTTTTATTTCTAATCAATATAGGATTTTTAATAAAATCTTCTACCTTAGATTCTTTATTTTCTATTAATTTATTTTTAGTATTATCATCTAATCTTTCATATTCATTAAACTTTATTTTGTCGCGAAGCTATCTAATTGATAGATTTTGTTTTTCAACAATCATTATATAATATTTTATTGCGTCAATATTTTGAATAGGCAATAATTCAATATAATGACCATATGTTAATTGTTGCGACACTGTCGCAACTTTTTGTATTAATACACAAAAATTTTTCATTCTAGTTAAAGCTGTAAATGTATAACCTTTTCCTAATTCGTTAGTTAATTTTATCGAATAATTCTTAATTATACTTTCTCCATAATGTTTACTTGCTTCATTTAATAACTTACCCACATTATAATAAGTATTAAGATCACCTCTATTCTTACTATAATCTTTAACTTTCTTATATACTTCATTATTTATTAATTCTTTTTTTTATTTCACTATAATAATTTATACTAAATCTACCTCTAATATAAACATACCTTATAAATTATATATTTCCTTTTAAAACACAAAAAAAGTAACAAATTTTATTTATTGTTACCTTTAATCATTTATTATTTTAAAGCCTCTTTTCTAGATAAGTTAAGTCTACCACGTTTATCATAGCCAAGTGATTTAACAATAATATCGTCTCCTACTTTAACTACATCAGATGGTTTCTCTACTCTTTCTGCTGCAAGTTGTGAAACATGTACTAATCCTTCACAACCAGGCCATAATTCTACAAAACAACCAAAGTCTTCCACTTTAACTACTTTACCATTATAGATATGTCCATCCTCGACCGTACGAACTACATCTTTAATCATTTGAGCAGTTTTATCAATAATACTTTGATCTGAATGATAAATTATTACTCTACCATCATCTTCTAAATCAACCTTTACGGCATTTACATCTGTAACAGCGGCGACATTGCTGGCTTCTAAGATAATCTTAGTAATCATTTCGCCACCCTTACCAATAACTTCTTTAATACGATTTGGATCAATCATAAATGTCATTGTTTTAGGTGCGTACTTACTTACCTCTTTACGCGGCTCTGGAATTTGTGTAGTTATCTTATCTAATATTTCAAAACGAGCAATTTTAGCTTGCGCTAAAGCTTCTTTTAAAATTTGCTTTGTAATACCTTTAATTTTAATATCCATTTGTAAAGCACAAATACCATCTTTAGTACCCGCTACTTTAAAGT
>CANTWP010000070.1 GCA_947853245.1 uncultured Bacilli bacterium
CACCATTATAGAATTTATTCGAACTTTGTAAAAAGTTCGTTTTTTTATGTTATGAATCTAAATTAGATTGATAAATAATAATTTGTTAAATAAAATATGAACATGATAAAACGAGAACATTGGTGTATAAGTAAAGCATAAATTTTGATTATGCCAGGAACGAAAGCAAAACTAATTTTAATGACATTGGTTTTAGATGGATGTGATGTCTTATTACTTGATGAGCCAACTAGAAATTTAAGCCCATTATCAAATCCTGTTATTAGAAAAGTCTTGGGAAAATTTAAAGGAACTATTATTTCTGTATCACACGATAGAAAATATATATCAGAGGTAATAGATAAAGTTTATATTCTAACTGAAAATGGACTTAAAGAAACATAAAGAATAAGTTACAATTAATCAATGATATTATCAAATTAATAAATATTATTTTATAGAGGTTGATACTTATGGATATGAAAAAATTTACTTTAACAAAACACGATTCACGAATAACAGAATTAATAAATGATACAGATCATAAAACTTTAGCAATTTGGGCAATAGACTGTTTTAATAGAGGAAGATACTTATTTGATAAAAATTATCCAGAAAATCAAATTATAGATAAAGCTTTAGATACTCTTAAATTATGGATAAATGATAAAATAGCAATGTAGGAAGTCAGAAAATATTGCTGGGTAGTCTTGAAAGTCGCCAGAGAAATTGAAACCAAAGATAAAGTAGCTTGTCAAATTCTTCGAGCTTGTTCACATACTTTAGCAACCTGTCATATGTCAACACATTCATAAGGGACTGCTATGTATGTGATATCAGCAATTAAAATTTTTTATAAAAAGCAAGAAAATGTCATTCAACTAATGGAAAATGAACGAGAATGGCAAGTAAAATATTTATTAGAATTAAAAGAAAAATAATAAAAAACATATTTTCTTAATTTTTAAGGCCATTTCAATATTTCAATTATTATATTTTAAATATAATACATTGAAAGGATGTGATGACGATGTACGGATATGGATGTGGATGCGGATCTCCTTGCTGCGGTGGCGGAGCAAGTTGGCTTTGGATCGTTCTTATTATTTTTATAATTTTCTTCTTAGTTTGTGGAAATAGATTTGACGATAGAGGTTGCCGTTAATAGTGTCAAAACAATTTGATAATAATTTATTCAAACAAAAGATATTTTATAAAAATATTATAAATAGAGGATTGTAATCTAATTTAAATAGATACAATCCTTTCACTTATCCAATATAACATTACTATAAATTTTATTTAATCTATAATAAAGAAAAGACATTTATAAACTATATATTTTCATAAATAAGCTTCATTATATGGTAAAATATAAGAAATGCAACTATAATTTGACAAAAAACAACTTAAAATTGGTAGAATGCAACCTTATAAAAATATAAAATTATGGTATGTAAGGAGGAAATTTATGAATTTATCAGACAATTTAAAAAAAATAAGAAAAGACAATAATCTTTCCCAGGAACAATTGGCAGAACGTTTAGGTGTTTCAAGACAAGCTGTTTCAAAATGGGAATCTGGACAAGCATATCCTGAAATGGATAAAGTTATACAACTAGCAAAAATGTTTAACTTAAATATGGATGAACTTATTAATCAAGACATACGTGAGTTAAATACAGAAAAACAAGCTAAATTAAATATTAATAAATATATAGATGATTTTCTTAGCTTTTTTTCAAAGACAATCGATATGTTTAGTAGTATGAAATTTAAACAAAAGTGCAAATGCTTATTAGAACAATTTATGATTGCAATAATACTATTAATTTTATTCCTAATAATAGGTAGTATTGGAAGTAGTATTGTATCTGGATTATTATCAGCATTACCAACATTTATTTATTCAATTATCTTCAGAATAATAGAAAGTATTTATTTAATTGTTGCTGTAACATTAGGAGTAATATTACTTATTCATATATTCAAAACAAGATATCTAGATTATTATGTCATTGTAAGTGAAAAAAAGGATTTACAAGAAGACATTATAGAAAATAATCAAGAAAATACAGAAAGTAAAAATAATAATAATAAAATATATTTAGAAAAAAAACAAGAAAAAATAGTTATAAGAGATCCAAAACATTCTGAATATAGTTTTATATCTGGTTTTTTAAAAATAATATTATTCTTTATTAAAATGTTTACAGCTTTAATAGCAAGTGGTTTTTGTATATCTTTAATTGGATTTACTCTATCACTGATAGTATCCTTTTTAATTATTAAAAGTGGTATATTCTTCTTTGGAACTTTCTTAACTCTACTTGCTTGCATTGTGATAAATATAATTATATTAATAATTTTATTAAACTTTATTATTAATAGAAAAAATAAAAAAAGATTATTATTATATTCTTTCTTAACATCTCTACTTCTATGTGGAATAGGTGTTGGCATGATTATTATAGGAATATCCGAATTTAATTATATAGATGATGTAAACAATAATGCTTATTTAGAAAGTGAAATATTAATTCCAATGAATAAGAATTTAATTATCAATAATTTCTTTAATGTTGATGAGATAGAGTGGATTGAGGATGAACGTGATGATATTAAAATATCTTATAAGCATACTAAATACTATGAATTAGATTATTATTATCAATCTGATAATATTGTTTATTTTCATTTTGAGCTTGCTAATAATAATGTTTTTGAAATTACTAGAGCAAATATAGATGCTATTAACAACAAAAAAATTATTGATTATTCAAAAACAAAAGTATATATATATGCTTCTAAAGATACTATAAATAAATTAAAAACTAACTATGATAATTATATAAAAAATGCTAACTACTAAGTTAGTATTTTTTAATTTATATATAACCTTCATTAAATCTTCATTATTTTTTCATAAATTATAAATATAATATATCTGAATTCAAGGAAAGGAATATTATGAAAAAAGAAAAAAAGATTAAAGAATTTATTATTAATAATAAAAAAATTATATATTCTAGTATTATTGGAATTGGAGTTGGTACTTTAGTAACATTATCGTTCTTTCCAGAAAGAATTGCTAAACTTCAAAATGGAGAGGAAGTAGTCGTAACTACAGATAGTTTTACTATTACCGCAAATAATTTATACGAAGATATGAAACAAGAATACGCTATTAGTGCTTTATTAAACACTATAGATAGTAAAATTTTAACAGAACGCTATACTATTAATGAAGAAATGAATACAGAAATAGAAGAAACTTTAGAATACTACTTAAACTTATATAATTCTAATTATGGATATACAGAAGAAGAATTTTTATCAGCTAATGGATTTGAATCTAAAGAAGAATTTAAATCCTATTTAACGATAGATTATTTAAGAAATTTATACTATGAGGAATATGCAAAAGAACAAATTACTGATAAAGAAGTAACTAATTATTATAAGAAGAGTGTGTTTGGCGCTATTAATACTAAATATATTGCTGTAGATTCCGATGAAGAAAATGCTGAAGAATTAATTAATGAAATAATTGAAAAATTAAATTCGGGAAAATCTTATGATGAGATTATAGATAAATATAAAGATAAAATAACATATCAAGATTTATCTTATCAAGGATGGAATTCTACATTAGATAATGAATATATGAGTAACCTTAAAAATTTAAAAGGAAATACTTACTCTAAAGAATATGTAACCACAAATTATGGTTATACTATTATTTTTAGATTAGATCAAAAAGAAAAAGATGATTTGAATGATATAAAAGATGATATAAGAGGACAATTGGCTTCAGAGTTAATGTTAGAAGATGAAAATCTATACTACCAATCATTAATTAAATTAAGAAAAGATAATAATATTGACTTTAAAGATACAATATTAAAAAAGAAATATAAGGCCTATTGTGAACAATTTAAATAAAAAAATATGTCTGCTCTAGACATATTTTTTATTTATTAACATTATGATAATAATCAAACTCAGATAATTCACTAAGAATATTCTCTAATTCTATGTTATCTGGATCACTATTTAAGTATTCATCTAAATCAAACATCAGCTCTTTAATATTATTATATTTTTTATAATCAAAACCATTATTTTTAAGTACATCTATTTGTCTATTTGTAAGATAAATACCATTATAACTAGTATGCATATCCAGATTAATATCTTTTACCAAATCATCAATATTATATTCTTTTCCATCAATTTTCATATTATTTTTTATGGATTATTAATATCCACTACTACTCCTATTATTTGACTTTTACTTACTTTACCAAATGTTCTAGAATCATAAGCATTATCACGATTATCACCTAATACATAATAAAATTGATAATCTAATGTAATTTCTTCATAAACACTTCTGGTAGTTCCTAATATTTCAAAGGGATAACTTATTTCCTTATCATTAATAAAAAGCTTATCGTCACTAGTAAATTTCAATATATCACCAGGTAATCCAATAACTCTTTTTATTATCTTATGATTACCAACATCTATAACAACAATATCATATCTAGATATTTTTTTATTTTTATCTATCTTTACTTCACTATTATTAGCTATATTAGGAAGCATAGACTCACCATCTACAATATAATAATCATATCGAGCATCTATATACCACTTTGTCGTGAAATATCCTATAAATATAACGATAATTGTAATAAGTAAAAATATTAAATCTTTTTTACTTAGTTTCATAAATTACCTTAGTATTCTGCACATACACAGGTATATTGAGATGGTAAAAGATCTTTTGATAAATTTATTGCACTTCTGTTACTGCTAAATGTTTCATAATAATTATTTTGATCTTCAAAACTATAGTGCGGAATCAAAATATATTGATATTGTACTGTTGTCGAAGCACCAACACCTAAGGCTTGATACTTTGTTACTACCCCATCACTAAATGTATAGTTAGCGGTGTTTCCATTAGCTACTTTATCAGTTCTCTTAATACCGTTAAGCAATTTTCTATTACTATCATACACTACACCACTTTGTAATACTTCTCCCTCTATAGAAGTATCACACTTAAATATAGAAACACATTCAAACATAGAATCCTCAGTAGTATCAGTACAAGAATAATAAATTGGACCTGTACCATAACCTGTATCCGATATCCATCTACAAGCAGTACCAGATGCACTAACTTGCTTGTGATCTAATTTATCCCTGTTAATTATAAAATTAGAAGCTATTGCTGCTATACCTATTAAAACTATTAAACTATAAATTACTTTTTTCATTCTATCAATCTCCCATAAATAATATAATTGGATTTATATATATTTTAAAATTTTTTGTAGCTTTATCAGCTTTGCCACCAGTTACTTCTATCACATATTCACCAACTTTTGCACTCTTCGGAACTGTAACTGTAAATGTAGCTTTATTAGAAGTTACTTTACCACCAGTAATAGTAAAACCAGAAGCATAACTTGAACCCTTTCTTATCTTAAGAGTTAATACACTATTATCATCTATTTTATTAGTAGTAATTGGCACAGTAATCGTGGTTTCAACATTAGAATAAACTTTCGGTTTAGTTACACCATTTCTCGAAAACGATAAAGTATTAATAACTATATAAGCTTTACTTGTATCCGGTAAATTTACTGTACAAGTCGTATTACTTTTTAAAATTTCATATTCATACTTGTATCCATTATAACTACTTTTTATAATTAATTGATTATTATATTCTTCACCAGTTTCTATATTTATTAATCCTTCATCCATAAAACCATTATCTATTAAATCTTGAACAGTTGGGCAATATATTGCACCTTTAGCTTTAATAAACTCCGTTTGATTTGCATCTAGATACATTTCTGTTGCCGATAAAATAAGCTTCTCTGTAGTAGAATTAAGTTTAGGCTTATTTTTATTTAATAACCCCATAATCGAAGGAACTACAATCAAACTAAGTAGTGCTATTAAAGCAACAACCGCTAATAACTCAATCAAAGTAAAACCGTTATTCTCTTTCATAGCATCACCTATTATAATTTTACCATCAAATAGAATTTATTTCAATAAAAAAACTATCTTTAATAAGATAGCAAAAACTATCTTTAATAAGATAGCTAATTCCTACTTTTCTTCATAGAACTTAATTTTAATATCTGATATATCTTTCCATAATACATATCCCAATTATTATCTAATACTATGGTTAATTGATTGATAATCTTTTCATAATCCTGTTCTTCTTGATTAAAACATTCAAAATAAGTATACTTTAATTTATCATAATTCTTTTTTTGAAATTCTTTTTTAATATAATAATAAATATCTTGTTCTTCTCGTGTCTTAAAACTATCATTTAATAAGGGTTTACCTACATTAATCTCAATTTTAGTTTCCTCAACATGACAAGCAACATCTAGAATTTCTTCTTTTTCATCTAATAATAATCTACTAATCTTTTCTCTTTTACCATTATTTGTAAACTTTATAGCAATCGCATCCTTACCATCACTAAAAATACATAAACTTTTGATTATTTTAATGTTTTTATTAGAGAAAACTTCTGTTCTATTACTAATTTTCTTTGACAAGTCTTCATTAATACTAAAATCATAATTGATCATTTTATAAAGTAATTGTGTATTTATTTTAATCAATGGTGTTTTTCTAATATGTGTTATCTGATCATCAATATTCCAATCATAAAAATCAAAATCATGTTTATTTAAATTTAAAAGAATATCATAGATATAATTCATTTTTATTTCCTCCAAATAATGTAATTGATATACATATTATAATTATACCCAATAATGTAATTAAACATTCAGGTCTCACAATTATATATTTTACATATTCTATAAAATTATACCCAAGTGTTAATAAATTTAAATAACTTATTATATAGATACTACCAATTAATAAAAAACCAAAACCAATTGAAAAACAAAAAAGAAATGTTAAAAAGTGCATAAGATCACCTATTAAATTTTATTATTTATCTAAGTATAAATTACGATTTTTTTTACATGTTATTACTGGTGATTATATGCTTTTACTATGTATTAAAATTTTTTTTGTAAGAATAATTGATGTTTCATTAGGAACCGTTAGAACAATATTTTCTGTCAAAGGTCAGAATTTTATAGCAAGCTTAATTGGTTTTGTAGAAATTACGGTTTGGTTTTTAATTGTCAGAGAAGCCTTAAATACAGATAGTAATGGCTTCTGGGTTACAATGGCCTATGCCGGAGGATTCGCAGCCGGAACATACATTGGCGGAATATTATCTAATAAATTTATAAATGGTAATCTAGGAGTTCAAATAATTACAGAAGATAAAAACAACAAAATGATAACAGAGCTTAGAAAAGAAGGATATGCTGTATCAGTTATCGATGTAAAAGGTCAAAATGATAAAGGAAAATATATGTTATTTATAGAAATCAGTAATAAAAATTTTGAGCATCTAAAAGAAATTGTTAAAAATATAGATGAAAAAGCTTTCATTGTTGTCAATGAAACTAAATTTGTACAAAACGGTTATTTAAAGAAATAAGATAGACAAAAATAATTATGACTGTTATAATGGATTACGGTGATTTAATGAAAAAATTTACTGTAAGAAATGAAGAATTTATTTGTGAACATTGTGGTGAAAAAGTAGGAGAACTATCCTATTCATCAAGAGATCATTGTCCATATTGCTTATATTCTAAGCATGTTGATATAAATCCTGGTGATCGTAGCAATCCTTGTCATGGTATGTTAGTTCCCAAAAAAATAGAAAAATTTAAAAAGACTTTTAAAATAGTATATAAATGCGACAAATGTAAAGAAGCACATAAAAATATTATCGCCAATGACGATAATATTGATTTAATAATTGAATTGTCAAAAAATCCCTAATAAAAATTAAAATAATCCACTAACTAATTTAGTAATCTCTGGTAAAAAAATAATAAATAATCCTAATAAAATAAATAATATTATTACTAACACTAAACCTGATTTATTTTTTGATGGTTCAACATCATCAACTATTTCAATAGTTTCTTTTTCCGGTTCTATTGGATCATATTTAACTTCAGAGACCTTTTTTTCTATATCTAAAACTTCTCCACTAGATTGCTGTGAAGAATTATCATCTATGTCATCAATTATTTCTATTATATCGTTTTCGTTCATAACAACCTCTCCTTTGTACCTTATAAAAAGATTATATCAAAAAAAAAGCAAAAAATAAATATTTTTTGTTTTTTTGCTATTTGTGTCTATTATTCAGCTATATTATTTAAAAAATCTTGTTCACTCCAAACCGGTATTCCTAATTTTAGAGCTTTGTCATACTTACTACCAGGATTATCACCTACTATAACTACAGATGTTTTTCCAGTTACACTTTCAGTTACTTTACCACCAAGTAATTCAATCTTACTTTTAGCATCATTTCTAGTAATAGAAGATAAAGTTCCAGTCAAAACGAATATTTTATCAACAAAATTAATATTCTCTTCAATTGTTTTTCCATTAAAAGACATATTTAAACCTAATTCTGTTAATCTTTCAATCAATTCTTTATTCTTAACATCAGTAAAATATTGCTCAACACTTTTAGCAATAACCTCACCAATATCTTTAATGTCTAGTAATTCATCAAAGGTAGCTTTTTTTAAAGATTCCATACTTTTAAAGGAACTTGCTAATAACTTGGCTGTTTTATTTCCAACATAACGAATACCAAGTCCATATATTAATCTTTCTAAAGAATTGTTTTTGCTATTATCGATAGCTTCTAATAAATTACCAATTTTCTTCTCGCCAAAACCTTCTAATTCCATAAGTTCTTCTTTATGCAAATATAAATTATAAAAATCTGATATATCATGAACAAAGCCTAAATTATAAAAGTCTTCAACAATCTCTTCACCAAGACCATCAATATTCATAGCATCACGTGAAGAAAAATGAATTAATCCTTCGATTTTTTTAGCATCACAATGATCATTTATACAATAATAACTGGCTTCTTCTCCTTTACGTATTAACTTACTTCCACAAATAGGACAAGTATTAGTCATTATAAATTCTTCTTCACTACCATCTCTTCTACTTTCTACTGGATATTCTACCCTTGGTATTACATCACCAGCTTTTCTAATAGCAACAATATCACCTTTTTTTATTCCTTTAGATTTAATATAATCTTCATTATGTAGAGTAGCTCGTGAAATTAGGCTACCCATTAAACGAACTGGTTCTAAAACCGCATTAGGAGTTACTTGACCAGTACGACCTACAGTAAAGATTATATCTTTTAATTTCGTAAGAACTTCTGTTGCGGGAAATTTATAAGCCGTAGCCCATTTAGGATACTTTGAAGTAAAACCTAATCTTTGCTGTTCATCAATATCATTTAATTTAATAACAATACCATCTATTTCATATGGTAAACTTTCTCGTTTTTTTGTCCACTCATTTATATATTCTAATAATTCATTAATCCCACATACTAATTTTATATTGGGATTAACATTAAAACCTAAACTCTTCATAAATTCTAAAGTTTCATAATGTGTATGAATACCATAATCTATAGCATTAGGTAAATGATAAATAAAAGTTTCTAAATTTCTACTAGCCGCTATTTTAGAATCTAATTGTCTAACACTACCAGCCGCAGCATTTCTAGGATTAGCAAGTAATTCCTTTCCTTCACGATTTCTTTCTTCATTAATAGAATTAAAAGAATCTTTACTCATATAGATTTCTCCACGTACTTCAATATCTATATCTTTATTTAAATGTAGTGGTACATTTTTTATCGTACGAACATTATGAGTAATATCTTCACCAGTTATACCATCACCACGGGTAGCGCCTCTTACTAATACACCTTTTTTATAAGTAAGAGATACAGACAACCCATCTATTTTTAATTCACAAACATATTTAGGTGTCTTAACACCTTCTTTTCTAATACGTTCATAAAATGCGATAATTTCACTTTCATTAAAAACATTACTTAAACTAAGCATAGGAATTTCATGAGTCACTTTATTAAATTCCTTAATTACTTCACCACCGACTCTTACAGTAGGCGAATCTGCCCTTTTAAGTTCAGGATTTGCTTCTTCTAATTTAATAAGTTCTTGCATATAACGATCATATTCTTGATCTGTTAAAGTAGGATTATCCAAAGTATAATATTCATAATTGGCTTTATTTATAATTTCTATTAATTCGTTTATACGCCTTTCAGCCATAATTATCACCATTAATATTATATCATTTTGGATTAGTTCATACAATTAAAAAGAAATAAAAAAAGATGATTAGAATCATCTTAAAAAATTTATTCACGAACTAAACATGAAGAGTTGTTTTTTACATAAACGTATCCCATATCATCACTTTGAACTAACTCATAATCACAACGAGCATCTAAATAATAATGAAGTGGATACATTTTTGCTGTTAAAATTACATCAAAATTATATTTTTCTAATATTTTTTCAAAATCAGTATTCTTTTTCATAGAAGATAAAGCTGATGAATCTGGTAATACATCTTTACTAAATACATCCCCTAAACCATAAGCAAATATTTTAATATCATCAAGGGCATTAAACTCATCTAATTTATAAAGTAAATATCCACCTTGTCCATAATCATTATATAAACGTTCTGGTTTTAATTCGATAACGGTTTTAATGTTTTCATCACTATAATAACCATCATTATCTACTAATTCTGTAAACGAATTAATTTTCTTATATCCTATAAATACTAATCCTAATACGAAAACAGCGCAGAAACCATATGTAATCATTTTTTCAAACTTTTTAAAAGGTTTTCTTATGCCCTCATACATTTCATCTGTTACAAAGAAATATTTTCCTAACATCCAAGTAGAATAAATACCAAACATACCAACAAATCTTTGTGATTTTAAACACATAAATAACATTAGTGCTAAAAACGCTATTTCATAAAATTTATATTTTTTTTCTGTTAACATCATATTTATTAGTGGGAAAGCAATCATAATAAATATATAAATTCCAAGCAATCCATGGAAACTAGGACTTTCCCATTCTAAGATATTCTCTATCATACTAGTATCTGTCATATTAGTAAATGGATATAATAATATTTCATAGAAAGTTGGATTTATTAAACTAGCTACTAATACACTAACTAATAATATTAATAAAGTTTTTCTTTTATCTTTTGGTAATAAATATTCACCCCATCTTTTAGAACAATTAGGTATAATTCTTAAAACTAAATCACTAAGTAATATTCCAATTAAATAAATATATGGTAAAGATGAAGAACCTCCATGTAAATTTACCCATAATATTTGCATTACTGGAATAGTCCAGATAAGCTTTTTAAATATTGGTTTAGTATCATCCAAATAATTAAATAATACATAAACTAAATATGCAAAGAATAAAAGACTTATTATATAAGGTCTAGGACCTGTTACTCTAAAAAATACAGTCATTAATAATAAATATAACCATTTAAAATCAAATAATTTTTTAGCATTCAATTTTAACATTTTAAACATTAAAAAGTAAAGCCCTAAAAATATCAGCATCATAAGTACTATGCAACCAACAAAACCAACTTTATACATTATCCATTCAGTTAACCACTCGTGACTTACCCAATCATAATTCATCTTTGTTCCATACCAAGAAAATAACTCTTTTGATGGTATAGCTTTATTAATATCTATCCATTTACCTACAATTACATGCCAAAATACATCATTATCAGCAATAGGACTTAAAGACATAAACAAACCCATTAAAAATGTAAAAATAATTCCCATAAATTTTTCTCCTAACTATTTTCTTTTCGTTTAATTTTTATACATAATATAGTAAAAATTGCAAATGACACTATTGAACAAATAATACCAACTTTTCTTATTTGTGTAATTCCATAATAAACATCAATAGAACCTTCTTGCTGAGTTAAATATACTCTTACTACTCCATTATTCCCCTTTTCAACTTTTAAATTTTTTCCATCTTCTTTTGCTACATAACCTTTATAATACATTAAAGGAAGTTCTAAATAACTGTCAGTATTATTATTATTTTCATAATTTATATGAATAAATGTACCATTTCTATCAAAACTTGTCATAACTTCATTATTCGAAGTAATAACTTCTCCTCTTTCTTTATATTTTTTAGTATCAACATCAGAAGCTACATATTCACTTGATATTACTACGTAACTTTTATATTTATTTATAAGACCAAATCTAACTAAATATAAAGAACTTACAGAATAAGTAAAACATATAAATATTGTTAAAATCAAAGATAGATGTATTTTATCTTTTTTTGTTTTAATAGAACTAGTCATTAATATAGAAAATCCAAATAATAACAGTAGTGTAACCATTATATATAGACGCCAAGGGAATTGAATAACTCCTAAAATTTTTCCAAAAATATTCCATGGAAATAATGACGTTGTAACAAACAATAAAACTGCTCCAAAAATTAAACAAATATTTTTAAACTTTCTTTGATTTTCCTCTGATATTTTCTTTTTATAAAACTTAAAAAATAAATAT
Organism: uncultured Bacilli bacterium; assembly: GCA_947853245.1. Classification (GTDB taxonomy): domain Bacteria; phylum Bacillota_I; class Bacilli_A; order RF39; family UBA660; genus SIG204. The sequence goes on from CANTWP010000070.1 coordinate 12,599, forward strand.
ACAAATACTAAGCCAATTCCTTGCGGTACCCAAGGGGTTATACCTGTTGGTACTTCTATTATAGATAACAAAAGATTAACACTCTTTTCTGCGATTGGATGAGTAAGACCATAAGTTGAATAATTAAATGTATCACTTAACATAGCCTCTATTAGTGGCATTGTAAAAAAAGCACTTATTCCAATAGCAAGCAATCCACTTAAAATACAATACTTTAATCGATTCTTTTCTTTAAAAAGTTTTTTAATACTAATTAATCCAAATACTAAAATTAATATGAAACAGAATACGCCACTTATTAAATGACTTAAAACTACTCCCACTAATCCAATTGTGAAATACTTCCAATTTTTCTCATCACCATAAATTAATTCATAAAGACCTAATATAACAAATGGGAAAAATATAAAAGTTAATGTTTCTCCAACTGCCGATCTTATCCACATATCAGTTATTCTATATGAACTCATCAAATATAAAACACTTATTATCGTAGAAGTATAAGTAGATTTAGTTATTTTTTTAATACAAAAATACATAGAAAACAAAATACCACAAGTAATCAATACCAAAAATATTTTATATGCTGTTATAGTACTTAATCCTAATAAATTCAGAACAGCTGGAATATAAAGAAAAATATCTGGATAAAAAATACCATTCCCATAACCATAACCAGAAAAGTAACCTGGATAAATGAAAACTGGAAATACACCGCTTTTTAGTCCTTCAACAATTCCTTGTATTCTAGACAAATGAAAATGAACATCATGTCCCCAAAATACACCAGGAGCAAATGCTGGAATTAAAGCTAACAATAAGAAAAAAATTAAAAAATATTTCCAAAATTTATCTTCACCTATTTTTGTAATTATTTTATCAACAAAATCTTCTACTTTATTTACTACTTTGTTTACCACTTTTTTTATCATTTTTCTTCATACCTTTTTCTATCAATTTCGTATGCTTTAACTTCTAAATCAAAATCAATTTCTTTAATTTCAAAGTCTTTATTCTTAGAAATAATTATCTCATCACTAAGTATTTTTAAAAGATGAGGATTTCTCGCTAAAATTGGTCCTAATAAATAAGTTCCATAAAAATTATTAAATCGAATACCTTCTTTTAAATCTGTATTATTTTCTGGTTTATAATTTTTAATTGTACTAAACCAATAATTTTTATTATTAATGATTTTACTGCCTCTATTTTGAAATCCAATAATTGGCTTATCTAACGAAGAATCTTCCAATATAGATTCGCAAATAATTCTTTCTGAAATTAAACTTGAATAATATGAAAATATACCTAAAGCTTTATGTTTATCTTTATTAAAATCTAAAATATACTTACCAAACAATTCTAATGAATTACCAGTGGCTAAAATAAAACCATTATTTTGAATATATTGTTTTATATCTTTTTTATATTTTAATAAATGCTCTAAAGCATAAAGTTGATTATTCTCAGTACCCATTCCTATATAAACAAGATCATACTCTGAAAAATCAAACTCATCAGATAATGATAGCTCTTTTAATTCGATCTCAATATTTTGATTTTCAAAATATTTTATTAAAGCTTTAACATTGCCACTTTCGCCATATAAGTTTAACAGGTCATAATACAAATGTGCAATTACGATTTTCATAAGTCACCTCTAATCAACTTTAATGTTTTTATCTTCTAATTCAGTAATAAATTTTTTATCAACACCTAAGTTTAATATAGCATATATATTACCATTACTATCACTTAATTTATTATAAACATCAGTTATATTATCACAAATAATTATCTTTTCTTTATCTATTCCAGATAAATAAACTCTAGTAGCAATATCATACGCAAAAGGACCAACACAAATAAAATTTGATACATTTGATAAAAGTTCAAAATCTATATCATATAACCATGATATATCTTGATATGGATAACGTAAACTAATATATTCAAAACCAAAGATAATTGTTTTTTCTTCAGATGCACGACTAACAAAATTCATGGCTTGATTATAGCTAGGAGCATTCTCATTTTTACCACTTAATATATACCCATCACGATTACTATATTTAAAATATGAATAACGTTTTTCATAAAATTCAATATTCTCCATTGAACAAATAATCTTATCAGGAGCTATTCCTAATAAGTTAGTAGTAGCATATGCTGCAATATAGTTATAAAAAGTATATATCTGATTAGTTTTAGCATGAAATACATATTCATCATTGATTGTTAATTCATTATCGTTAATTGCAGTTACTTGATAATCTAAATTAGGCCTTTTAAAATTACAATTAGGACAACTAAAATTACCCACATTACTAAACGATACAAAATCATAATTTAACTTGCTATGACATAGTGGACAATATACCATATCCAAGCTATTAGACGTTAATTTTTCAAAAGATTCATCACTTTTACATAATCCAAAATAACTCACTTTACCTTTATGATCCATAGCAAATTTATTTACTAAAGGATCATCACCATTTAAAATTAAATGCATATCATCAGTTATTCCGGACTTTATTATGTTATATACATAATCAAAATGTCCTTGTCTTGGTGGTTGATCTCTTGTTATATTACAGATTACTAAATACTTAGGTTTTATTAATGGTAATAATTTCTTAGTATATCTTTCATCCATTTCCATAACAAAAGCATCGGTTTTAATTTTACCACGTAAATTACTATTGGCTATTAAAAGAGTAGCAAGTCCATTAGTTAAATTAGCTCCATCTTTATTATGCGCTACACTATAACCATTATCTTCTAAAATATGAGCAATAGTAAAAGAGGTAGAAGTTTTGCCAGAACTACCGGTAACTACAATTGATATAACCGGTAAAGTAAATTTACTTAGAATATCTTTATCTATCTTCAAAGCCATATACCCTGGATAAGATGATCCTCTATGCATGATCTTACCAATAATTACAAATAATTTGCCGATTATAATTGCACATAATCTCTTCATACGATCACCTACTGTAAGTATACATTAGTTTTAGGCGTTTGACAAGGTTTTCAAATAAATGAGTTTTAAAAAAGTTCAAGATTATTATTAATCTTGAACTAATAAATACATTTTATTTTGTTTCAATAATACCATAATTATTATCTTTTCTCTTATAGATAATTGCAACTTGTTCTGTTTTTATATCTTTAAAAACATAAAAGTCATGGTCAACGAGTTCCATTTGTAATATAGCTTCCTCTTCACTCATTGGCTTCATTTCAATTTCTTTTCTTTTAACTATTGTCCTAGATTCATCTTCATCTGATGTTTCATCAAAAGCAAGGTTAAAATACATAATAGAGTCTTTTTGAGAACTCTTTTTCATTTTAGTTTTATTCTTACGAATTTGTCTTTCTATTTTATCAGAAACTAAATCAATTGCAGCATACAAATCATTATGAGATTCTTCACCACGTAAGATAATCTTCTTTATAGGAATAGTAACTTCTACAATTTGATCTTTACCTCTAACCTTTGCTACTACATTAGCTGTTATTTCATTTGGATTCTCTAAATATTTATCTAATCTACCAATCTTTTCTTCAATATAACTCTTAATAGCTGGAGTTATATCCATTTTATTGCCTCGAATATTAAATTTCACAATATCAATCCTCCTATTTATATTATATCATACATATTCCATTTTTAACAAAAAAATATAGACAAAACTATCTATATTTTTTTCCGTTACTTATACTAATGCAGTTTTGATTTCAACTACATTTTTAGCTTGAAGACCTTTATCTGTTCTTACTAACTCAAATTCAACATATTGTCCTTCAACTAATGTTTTAAATCCATCAGATAGAATAGTTGAATAATGAACAAAGATATCTTCGCCTTCTTTATACTCTATAAATCCGTACCCCTTATCATTATTAAACCATTTTACTTTTCCTCGCATATTGCTTAAATCTCCCTTCTAGTAAAATTGCTTACAATATAACTATACATCCAAAACCACCTGTGTTCAATTTAAATGAATCTTCAAATCCCGACATAATTTGCTAGCATAACTTCGGAATTTTTAACAGGCACTTCCAATTTTACTATTAGACATCATATTTGCATTATTTTTTGTTCAAAACTGCAATAAATTTGTCTGAAACTGCTTTTTATATACTATTTTAAAAACAAACTGGGTTTCGTTCATATAAAAAATGTTTTCGATTCCTTAATTTATTTCTATCAAAAACAATATTGTATACTTATTTCGTTAGTGTAAGAGGTTGTGTATGAAAAGTTTAGTGATAAATAAAGCAATTAATTTTATAACCAAATATCATGAATATGACAATACTACCTTAGAGGAAATTAAATATGGTCTAGCATCAATTTACTTAACGTTTTCTAAATTAATTATCATTTCCATAATAGCTATTATACTAGGTATTTTTAAAGAGATGATAATTCTTATGGTAATATACAATATATTGAGAAGTGTTTCTTTTGGACTACATGCTTCTAAAAGTTGGATTTGTTTATTAAGCTCAACAATTATATTTATTGGTGGTACATTACTTTGTATGAATTTTATAAATAATAAATATATCGTATATGTAATATCTATAATTACTATACCAACTATATATTTATATAGCCCAGCAGATACTAAAAAAAAACCTATAGTAAATCCAAAACGTAGAAAAGTATATAAACACTTATCAACAAGTATAGCAATTATATATTATTTAATAGCATTGATATGTAATAATAATTTTATAATTAATTGTTTAACAATATCACTAATAATTCAGTCATTTGTAATACATCCGAAAATATATCAATTATTTAGAATACCATATGATAACTATAAACATTATAATATGAATTAAATCATTTATATGATTTAATAATAGAGTAAGAAGGGAGATTGTTTTATGAAAGGTTTATTTGCTTCAATAGTAGCTGCGCTTGGATTAAA
>CANTWP010000071.1 GCA_947853245.1 uncultured Bacilli bacterium
ATTCTTTTGTTCAAGCAGATACTAGTGATTTAGAATTACTTGGTAAAGTAATTTATATAGATCCTGGTCATGGTGGAGTTGATCCAGGTGCTGTATATAAGGATATATACGAGTCAGATATAAATTTAGAGATTAGCCTTAATTTAGCAGAAACTTTAGAGAAGTATGGAGCAATTGTATATTTAACTAGATATGGTGATTATGATCTTTCGGTTACTAATTCGATTAATAGAAAAAGAAGTGATTTATCTAGAAGAGCTAATGTTATTAATAAGTCATTATGTGACATGTATATATCTATTCATTTAAATGCTGAATCATCTAGTACATGGCGTGGAGCCCAAGTATTTTATGATGATATAAATCCTAAAAATGAGAAGATTGCTACAATAATGCAGAATGTCTTAAAAAAGGATTTAAAGACTAAGCGTGAATATAAAAAATTTAGTGATAAATATTTACATAAGCGAGTAGAGAGACCGGGAATATTAGTAGAAGTAGGATTTTTATCGAATGAAAATGAGCGCTACTTATTAAGACAAAAAACTTATCATCAAAAAGTATCTAACGCTATTACTAGAGGTGTTATTGAATACTTTAGTGCTAGTTAATTTCACAGAAATAACATAATTTAAGCATATTTTTTTCAAAGTATCTATGATATAATGTTAATGGTGAGAAGTGTATGAGAGAAAAAACATTTAAAACATTAGATGAACAGATAGAAATTTTACGTTCCAAAGGATTAATCGTTAATAACGAAGATTATGCTCGCAAGGTTCTTTTACGAGAAAATTACTTTTTTATAAGTGGTTATCGTTATTTATTTTTAGATAACAATAAATCTGGTAAGATGTTTTTAGATAATACTAAATTTGAAGAATTGTATTCTATGTTTTTATTTGATAGACATTTAAGAAATATATTTTTTAAATACCTTTTGATAATAGAAAATAATGTTAAATCTATAATCAGTTATCAATTATCTAAGAGATATGGATTTAAAGAAAAAGATTATTTGAATGTTAAAAACTTTACACAAGATAGTTTAAAAGTTAGACAAGTAAAAGATGTTTTAAATAAAATGAAAAGACAAATTAGTGTTAATTCTAAAAAGCATTCTGCGACATTGCACTATTTAAATAACTATGGCTATATTCCTATGTGGATTATGGTTAAGGTTTTATCTTTTGGTATTATTTCGGAATTATATTGCATACTAAAACCAGAAGATCAATTGCGTATTGCTGATTTATACGATTTAAAGATAGATACTTTAGAAGTTTATTTAAGTTTATTAGCAAATTTCCGTAATCTATGTGCTCATGAGGATATTTTGTATGATCATAGAACTCAGAGATCTATTCCAAATGATCAGATTCATGGTATTTTAAAGATAGAACAAAATGATTTTGGCTATATATATGGTAAAAATGATCTTTTTGCACTTTTAATAATTATGAAATATATGCTTTCTAAAGATGAATTTAAAGAATTAATTAATGAAGTAGGATATGAAATAGATGTTTTGGATAGTAGGATTGATGTTGTTCCTTTAAATGCTATTTTGAATAAAATTGGTTTTCCAGATAATTGGAGAGATATTGCTAAAATAGATTAGGAGATTTAAGATGAAAGATAAATTAAAGTTTATTGTTACAATTATAGTTTCTTGTTTTGTAGGAGTAACGGGAACTATTATTGTATATCATTATTGTCCATCTAAATGGACTACGGAAACAATAGAAAAGACGGTATCACAAGTTAGTGTAACTGAATCTGATACAATACAGAGTGGTGTTTCGAAGATATATGATGCAGTAGTAGTTGTAGAATCATATACTAATAATAAGTTATCATCAAGTGGTACAGGATTTGTTTATAAAAAAGATGGTAATAAGGCTTATATTATTACTAATCATCATGTAGTTAGTGGATCTTCTACTGTTAAAATTGTAAATATGAATAACGAGCGTGTAGAAGCTAAAGTATTAGGTAGTGATGAATATGAAGATGTTGCTGTATTAGAGATAGATGCTAGTTATGCCCTTGCAGTAGCAGAAATTGGTAAAAGTGATGATATGAAATTAGGAGATACTGTATTTACTGTTGGTACTCCTGTAGGTAGTGAATATATGGGTACGGTTACTAAAGGTATTTTATCTGGTAAAGATAGAAAGGTAACTGTTTCATTAAATAATGGTAGTTATATTATGAATGTTATGCAGACTGATGCTGCTATAAACCCTGGTAATAGTGGTGGACCGTTATGCAATATTAATGGACAGGTAATTGGAGTTAATTCTTTGAAACTAGTTCAAGATACAATAGAAGGTATGGGTTTTGCCTTACCAATAGAGCTGGTTATGACTTCTGTTGATCGTTTGGAAAAGGGAGAAGAGATTGTAAGACCGGTATTAGGTGTTGAAACGGTTGAACTTGATAATACTTATACTTTATATCGTTATGAGATATTTATCGATGAAGAGGTAGAACAGGGTGTAGTTATTGTTAATGTTTCTAAGAATTCACCAGCCGAAGCAGCAGGATTAAAGAAGGGTGATGTTATTTTAGAGGTGGCTGGTACTAAAATAGAAGATGGAGCTCATTTAAAATATGTGTTATATAAGTATACAGTAGGAGATTCTATTACAGTTAAATATTATCGTGATGGTAAGATACATGATACTACTATAAACCTTACAAAAGCAGTAGGAGAGATTTAGTCTCTCTTTTTTGTAATAATTGATTTTTAGTAACATATATAAGTAGTGGTGAATATTTATGAGATTAAAGGAATTGTTTATAAGTGTAGGAATTAGTGTGGGTGTTGGTTTAATTAGTGCATTTCTTACGATGAATAATCAAAATATATATGATGTTATTAATGTGCCTTCTTTTTCGCCACCTGCTTTTTTGTTTCCTATTGTTTGGATCGTTTTATATATTTTAATGGGTATTAGTAGTTATATTATCTATAATTCAAATGATAGTGATAGATTTGATGCTTTAAAGATTTATGGTGTACAGTTATTTATAAATTTCTTTTGGTCGCTTATATTTTTTAATTTAAAGAATTTTAAATTTGCTTTAATTTGGATTATCTTGTTGTTGTTTAGTATTATAATTATGATTTATAGATTTTATAAAATTAATAAGGTGACTGGGTTATTAAATATACCTTATTTGTTGTGGGTAATGTTTGCTAGTGTATTAAATTTTTATATAGTTATTTTAAATTGATAATATCTTAATAGATATTGTCTTTTTTTTGCTTGTTACATAAGATATGTTGAGGAGGTTTATTTATGGCTAAAATAGTAATAGATGCTGGCCATGGC
>CANTWP010000072.1 GCA_947853245.1 uncultured Bacilli bacterium
GAAGTTGCTAAACAGAATAATATTGTTTATACGTTTACATATTTGGATGGTAGTGAAATAAAAGCTGGATCTTTATTAAAGTCAGGAGAATCTAAATCTTTAAAACTAATAGTAGAATATGAAGATGTAAGTAGTATTAATAATAGGGATATCGAGTTTGAACTCGGTATATCATTAGTATATATTCAATCTAGAGAAGAAAATAATAGTGGTGAAGTCATAACCGATTATAATCTTGCAATAAACGGTAATTTAGAATATCACAGTAACATGTATTTTCCATATTTTACATATTAAAATGGAGAACTTGTTTATAGTGTTCAACTTCAGCAGCTTTAATTAGTTCCCATTATATACCAATCAATCCTGATAAAGAGTATGAAATAAGTATAACAGCGAGAAGTGATAACCCAGAAGCTAGATTTTATATGGGCATAGCGGAGTAATAGATCCAACTGATTTAATGTATGTAAAAGACACTTTAACAACATTGACTGAAGATTTAAAAGAAGGGGATACCGTTATACATCTAGAAGATACTAGTAATTTGCAAATATTAACTGAAGAAGATTATTATTATCCCTATAGTAAAGGTTTAATATTTTGGAATTATGAAGATAGTACTGGGTATAAATATCCAAGTTTAAGCTATTCCAAGAATAATTGGAATGATTTGTTTGATTATAGCGGGATAGATAAAGAAAATAATATGATTACTTAAAAAAATCCCTGGAATCATGGAACTATAGTAAAAGGAACAGATTTAAGTCAAAAATCATCTGGAAATACTTATAATTATGGCTTTTTAAGTAATAAAACATTATCACAAGAATATCAAACATATAGTTTTCATATTAGCGGAACTATTAATAATGGAATAATTGAAATTTATTCTAAATTTCGTCCAGGAACAAAGTATATCAATTTATTCATTTATCATCATTATAAAAATTCACCTAATACAACTCTTTACATCAAAGACTTTGTAGTTAAGGAAGTTTAATTGTTATTTTAATTACTTAATGAATTTATTTTAAATAAATATTTATTGTATATTTTAAGTATATGTCTAGATATCTATAATAGTTTTGATTACAATTAAAAGATGTGATTGGTAATAAATTCATAGCAAATCTTAATATCATAAAAATAGATAAATCATTGTGTTAATTCTGTAATTAAAGTATTTTGTTTTTTTCTTTATAAACAATAGTTATAATATACTATTGTTTTTTTACATAAAAATCTATTTCTAATAATAAAATTGATATAGGTGATGTTATGAAAATAGTAAATAATTTTCGTAGCTTTTTACTTGAAGATAATTTTGAAATTCATATTTATAAAAATAAAATAGATATTTTGAATTATACTTCAATGGGACATTTTGATTCTAATAAAATAATTGTTTATTCAGATTCGGGATATATTACAATTAAAGGTGAGAATTTAGTTGTTACGAAGTTGCTGAAGGATGAGGTTTTAATTACAGGAGTAATTGTTAGTATAGAATTGAGGTAAATATGAAAAATCATTTATCATTTTTTTTAGCTAGTAAAATCAGAATTAAAGTTACTGGTAAAAATACTGACAAATTTATTCGTAAGTTAGTTACTGCCAAAGTAGAATTGTTAAATATTAAACATCTAAAAAGAAATTGCACATATATTTGGATATATAAAAAAGATTATCCTACAATTGATAGATTAAAGACTATTTATGATTTTGATGTAGTAGATGCTGCTGGTTGGATTAAAATTAGAAAAGTTATCAATGTAAATAAATATTTTATTTTTTCTTTAATAATTGGTTTAGCATGTTTAATTATACTTACTAATTTAATATTTAAAGTGGAAGTTATTCATAATAATAAAGATATTAGAGATTTTATTATAAATGAATTAAGGGAATATGGCATAGATAAGTATAAATTTAAGAAAAACTTTAAGGATCTTAATAAAATTAAAGAAAGTATTTTGTTAGAATTTAAAGATAAAATAGAATGGTTAGAGATCGAAACAGTTGGCGTAAAATACGTAGTTAGAATAGAGTTGAGAGAAATAATTGATAAACCGGAACCCGTTAATAATAGAGATGTAGTAGCGTTAAAAGACGCGACTATTAAAAAGATTACTGCTTATAGTGGTCAAGTTGTTAAAACGGTTAATTCCTATGTAAAAAAAGGTGATACCATTATCAGTGGAGTTATTACTTTAAATGATAATACTAAAGGTTTTACCGCTGCAGATGGAAAAATTTATGGTGAAGTATGGTATAATATGACTGTAGAGTATCCATTTACTTATTACGAAGAAAAGTATACTGGTAAAAAGAATCATGCTTTAGTATTTAAATTTTTAAATTGGAATTTTTCTATTCCAAAAAATAAATTTTATAAAACGGTAGAAGAGAAAATTATTTTAAAAAATGATTTGTTTCCTTTATCTTTAACGTATGAAACACAGAAAGAAGTAGAGATTATTGATCAAGTATTAACTGAAGAACAGGCCATAGAGTATGCGATACAATTGGCTAAAGATAAAATGATACAAGAACTTGACAAAGATGAGTATATAATTTCGCAAAAAAATTTGAAAATTGATATAAAGGATAGTAAGATAGTATTAGACAGTTTTTTTGTAGTATATGAGAATATTACAGATTATAAAGAAATTAATGAAGAAATGATAGAAGAAACAAAGGTAGATTGATAATATGTTTAGAGAAATTATATTAGGAATATTAAATAATGTATGGCAAATATTACTTATTGGTATTTTAATATTGATGTTAATTAGAGTACTTTATTTTAAAGTAACTAAAAAGAAAATTGTTTTTTATAGAGAAGTATTATTAGTGTTATTCCTAGTATATTTAGTTTGTTTATTTTATGTAGTGACATTTGAAGATGTAGAGTGGTCTACCTCTAACTATATACCATTTAAAGAAATTACCCGTTATAGTTTTGGTTCAAAATTATTTATTAAAAATGTAGTTGGAAATATTATTATGTTTGTTCCTTTTGGATTCTTTGTAGGATATTTTTGTAAAATTAAAAATAAAGGATTAATGTTTATAATAATTACATTAATTTCTATTTCAATAGAATTATTACAAAAACAAATAGGGCGAGTATTTGATATAGATGATATTCTATTAAATGTAATTGGTGGCTTTATTGGTTTTATTATTTGTGATACATTTAAAGATTTTAAGAATCATTTACCAAGTTTCTTGAAAAAGAACTATATTTATAATATAATAGTTGTTGTTTTATTGATACTATTTATATTTTATTTAGCAAATACTATAGAAGTGGGGATTTTATGAGTAATATAGGTATATATAACGAAACAAGTACAGAATTAAAAGAATTAGAGAAATTAAAAGAATTATTAGAATTTGCTTTGAATTATCAGAATTTAGATAATGTAGATTTTAATATTATTTTAGTATCAGAAGAGAAGATTCATGAAATAAATAAAGAATATCGTGGAATTGATAGAGTAACTGATGTAATTAGTTTTGCTTTGGAAGATTCTAAGGATATTGATTATGAAGGGTATAGATTATTAGGGGATATTTATATCTGTGATAATAAAGTATTTTCTCAAGCTGAAGAATATGGCCATAGTGTAAAAAGAGAATTGTCTTTTTTAGCGGTTCATGGATTACTACATTTATTAGGGTATGATCACATGAATGAGCAAGACGAAAAAGTTATGTTTAATTTACAAGAAGAAATATTAGATAAATATGGTATTAAAAGATAGGAGAAAAACATGGAAGAAAAATTAAGAAATTTATTAGAAAACGCTTATTGTCCTTATTCTAATTTTGCAGTTAGTGCTATAGTAGTAATGCGTGATGGTCAAGAATTTAGCGGAGTTAATGTAGAAAACGCTTCTTATGGAGCTGGAATTTGTGCTGAAAGAAATGCGATTACAACCGCTGTTACAAATGGATATCAAAAAGGTGATTTTAAAGAATTAAATATTATGGTAAGTTCTGGTAATATTAGTACTTGTTGTTTTATATGTAGACAAGTTATTGTTGAATTTTTTGAAAATACTGCTAGAGTAAATTGTTATAGTAAAAATGGTGAAGTTAAAACTTTTACAGTTGGACAAATGTGTCCTTATCCTTTTGATGGAAGTGATTTAGAGTGAAAAGTGGATTTGTAAGCTTCATAGGACGTCCTAATGTTGGTAAATCAACGTTATTAAATACTATTATTGGAAGAAAGGTTGCTATCGCAACCAATAAACCCCAAACAACAAGAAATCTAATTCAAGGTATTTATAATGATGAAGATTCACAAATAGTATTTGTTGATACACCAGGAATTCATAAACCAAATAATAAATTAGGGGCTGTTTTAAATGAACAAGCTTATTATACTTTAGACGAAGTAGATATTGTGGTATTACTAGTTGATGGAAGTGAATCTTTAGGAAAAGGTGATAAGTTTGTTATTAATAGATTAAAAGAGACAAAGAGCCCAGTAATATTAGTTATTAATAAAATAGATAAATTATCTAGAGAAGAAATATTACATAAGATAAATGAGTATAAAGATCTTTATAATTTTAAAGAGATAGTTCCATTATCCGCTATGAAGAATAATAATGTAAAAGAACTTATTAAGGTATTAAAAGATTATTTGCCTGAAGGAGAAAGAATGTTTGATGAAGAACTATATACAAATAGTTCTGAACGTTTTATGACTTCAGAAATTATTCGTGAGAAAGTATTTAATTTAACAGAACAGGAAGTCCCACATTCTCTTACTTGTGTTGTGGAAGAAATGAAGTTTAATAAAACTTCAGTATCAATCATTGCGTCTATTATAGTTGATCGTGATTCATTAAAGAAAATTATTATTGGAGCACATGGTAGTAAAGTAAAACAGATTGGTATGGAAGCAAGAGTAGATATTGAGAAATTGTTTGGGAAGAAAGTTTTTTTAGAGCTTTATGTTCGAACAATCCAAAAATGGCGAGATAAAGAAAAATATCTAATGGAATTTGGATATTATGATTTTGAACAATAAATTGTAACAAATTTTTGAATAAAAATAATATATTATTATCATTATAAAGTAGGTGATAATAATGAAAGAATTACTTTGGAATTTATTTAAAAATACAGGGAAAATAGAATACTATTTAAAGTATAAGGAATTAGAAAATAATAAGGCAGATAAATAGGAGTATATATGTTAGAAAAAATAGAGGGAATTGTCATTAGTGAAACTGCTTATGGTGAAACTAGTAAAATTATTAATGTTTTAACTAAAGACTTTGGTATAGTTGGCATCATGGCCAAAGGTGCTAAACGTATGAAAAGTGAGTTTCGTGTACTAACTTCTAAACTAACATATGCCTATTTTCATGTTTATTATAAAAAAGATAAATTATCTACTTTAGTTGCTGTAGATAAAATAGATACTTTTAAAAATATTTTAAAGGATATAACCTTAATTAGTTATGCAACATTCTTATTAGATTTATCAGAACAAGTAATGAAGCATAGTGGAAATTCTATTGTTTTTACGACATTGCTTTCTGCTTTAAAGAAAATAAATGATAAATTTGATCCAATGGTAATTACGAATATTGTAGAACTCAAATATTTAAATTTACTTGGTGTTATGCCAGTACTTGATTGTTGTGCCGGTTGTGGCAGTACTAATGATATTATTACTTTATCGAATATCAAAGGTGGTTATGTTTGCAAGAATTGTCATACTAATGAGAGAATTGTTTCTAGTGATACTTTAAAATTTATTCGTGGTTTTTATTATTTGGAAATAAATAAAATAACTAAGTTGGATATTGATAATAAAATTAAAGATGAGATTAATTTATTTCTCGATGATTATTATGATACTTATACTGGTTTATATTTGAAAAGTAAAAATTTCTTAAAGGATTTAAGTAAATTGTAGGTGAAATATGAAAGATTATAAATATTTGATAGTTCCTTTTGCTACATTATTTATTTGTCAGCTAATTAAATTTATTATCGAATCTATTAAATGTAAAAAATTAAAGTGGGGAAGACTATTTAATGGAACAGGTGGTATGCCTAGTTCTCATACTTCTTTTACTTTTTCTTGTGTATTTATGATAGCTAAATATGTAGGAATAACTTCACCTCTTTTTGCTGTATCTTTAGTATTTTCTTTAATTGTGGCATATGATTCTATGGGACTTCGTATGGAAAGTGGTAAGCAAGCGGAGGCGATTAATATTCTTCTAGATGAAGTTTTTGAATCCAAAGAAGGATTTTGTCATTTAAAAGAGAGTCTCGGCCATAAACCATTTGAGGTACTGATGGGAATAGTTTTAGCATTAATCATTTCTATTATTAGTAATGTTTTAATTTTTTAGTTAAATGGCTTGACGAAACAATTAATTTCGATTAAAATATAGATTAATAAATCAATGTGATGACGGGCTTGGAAACCTCGAGCAATATATCAAGAGTGATTCTTCTAGAATAAGTAAGGTGGAACCGCTCCCATTTGGGAGTCCTTACAATATCTAGAAGTTTTTTTATTAGGAGGTGAGTTTTTATGAAGATTCATTTTAAAGGCTTAAAATATCTTGATAGTAATGACTATGATTATGTAATTTTGAAAGAAGCTCCTAAAACTAAAGATATTAAAATTCAAATAAAAAATAAAAATGATAAGGAAAGGTTTGAAACAATTTCTCCTAGTATTCCTATACTTTTTTCTAAAAGAATTAAAGAATTAAAAGAATAAGATAGGTTAGAAGAAACTTTAAATTATATTTTGAATAGTAATCGAATAATATCTTTAGAAAGTAATCAAATATTACCATATTATAAGGATGTATTTACAGTTGTAAAAACTAATCGAGGAGTATTAGCGTTTAAACTATATATAAGAAAAGATATAATAAATAGAATTATTAATAAATATCAAGTTGATCGAGAAGTATTTTTAACAGAAAATTCTCATGTAAATAAATATCATCTTAGGTATGGTCATTCTAAATCATCATATAACTTTAATTTTAGCGAGAATAATACAATCATAAATTTATATTTACATAATGGTCATAATTATTTATGGAAACCAGTAAAGAATTTTACAATTTATATTCCTGAATATAAAAATTATATAGATAGTCCGACAACTTTGGTGTGTGGCCAATTTTATTTAGAAATGGATGAGAGACTTAAAGATTTTATTAAATCAATAGTTAATGAATATAATAGAAATTTAAAAGAAAAAAGTAACAAATTGTTACAGTTAAAAACGGAGGGATTTTAATGGAAAATTTAACAATGGAAAAATTAGTTAACTTATGTAAACAATATGGATTTATCTTTAGTGGTAGTGAAATTTATGGAGGTCTTGCTAATACTTGGGATTATGGTCCTTTAGGAGCAGAACTTAAAAACAATGTTAAGAAGGCTTGGTTAAAAAGATTTATTCAAGAGAATAAGTATAATGTGGGAATGGATAGTGCTATTCTAATGAACCCTAAAACTTGGGAAGCATCAGGTCATTTATCAACATTTTCAGATCCTTTGATCGATTGTAAAGCATGTAAATCACGTTTTCGTGCTGATAAACTTGTTGAAGATTTTACAGATGGTAAAGAAACTGGTGATGGTTGGTCAAATGAAAAATTAATTAACTTTATTAATGAAAATCATATAGCATGTCCAAAATGTGGTAAATTAGATTATACTAATATTCGTCAATTTAATTTAATGTTTAAAACATTCCAAGGTGTTACTGAAGATTCTAAAAATACGATTTATTTAAGACCAGAAACAGCTCAAGGTATTTTTGTTAATTTTATGAATGTTCAAAGAAGTATGCGTCTTAAGTTACCATTTGGTATTGGTCAAGTAGGTAAAAGTTTTAGAAATGAAATTACGCCAGGTAATTTTACATTTAGAACTCGTGAGTTTGAACAGATGGAATTAGAATTTTTCTGTAAAC
The DNA here is from genome assembly GCA_947853245.1 of uncultured Bacilli bacterium. Lineage (GTDB taxonomy): Bacteria > Bacillota_I > Bacilli_A > RF39 > UBA660 > SIG204. The sequence continues at coordinate 7,988 of CANTWP010000072.1, forward strand.
CAGGAACAGAATTAGAATGGTTTACTTATTGGAAAGATTACTGCTATAAATTCTTAGTTGATCTAGGTATAAAAGAAGAAAACTTAAGAACCAGAGATCATGCCAAAGAGGAGTTAAGTTTTTATAGTAATGCTACTACTGATTTCGAATATAAATTTCCATTTGGTTGGGGTGA
>CANTWP010000073.1 GCA_947853245.1 uncultured Bacilli bacterium
GCGAAATTGGCAGACGCACTAGACTTAGGATCTAGCGCCTTACGGCATGGGGGTTCAAGTCCCTTCACCTGCACCAAAATAGCACTAAAGCAGACTTAGTCTGCTTTTTTTGTGGACTCGAATCAAAACCGACTGGTTATCAAAGTAATTTTCTACTCTAACCAACAAACTTATAAAACTTTATATCAATTGTTGGAGGTGAATTATTTGAACGAAGATTTAAATAAATTAATTAGTGAATTTAATAGAATTTCACATAAAGGTTGGATTCCAAGTATTAGTAATAGTTTTGGGAATATTGGTTTAACATTTGAAAAAGAATTAGGTAAAGCAAGTGATTGCTTATATTTTCCAGATTATTATGGAATAGAAATTAAATGTACAAGCAATAAAAGTAAATATCCGCTCTATCTATTTACCCTTGCATTTGATGGTCCTACTTTTCCAGAAATAAATCGTATCATAGAAAAATATGGATACAGTGATAAAGATTATCCAGAATTAAAAGTTTTAGCAACCAAATGATCATATAAATACAAAATTATGGTTAATAAAAATTTTAAGTTTCAATTAGAATTGGATAAAAATGAAGAAAAACTATATTTGGTTGTCTATAATTTAAATAATGTTCTAATAAAAAAGAAATCATTCGTGTACATTGATTCAATCAAACAACATCTATTATTTCAGTTTTGAACGTTTCCTAGAACTAATCGAAAAAGATACAGTGAAGATTAGTTTGATTGCTAGAATTAGTAAAAGTGGAGAAGATATAAAGAAGTATAGGAATAAAAACTTAGTATTTCAAATAGATAAAGATAAAATCGATAAGTTATTTGAAAAATTATATGAAATCAATTATGATAAGAAAGACAAAAAGTAGACTAAAGTCTACTTTTGAATCATATTTAATAAGTTTATTTTAAATAAGTCTTTTTCAGAATGTTGTTTTGATATCATTACACCCTTATAAGTAACTAACTCTGATTGATGTCCTTCGCTTAAAATAGCTTCTGGACTAATAGTGTCTAACATTACCGTTAATTCTTTTTGATAAACATGATAATGTAATTTAATATCCCCATGAACTTTAGAGAACATCGCGTCAGTTGGTAGTTTTAATTCATAGGTTTCGGTACCATTATCTTGATTGGTAGCAATTTTTTCACCTAAGAATTTTCCCTCTTTTAAAGATGGATAATATTCAAAATATAGTTTCTTATATGCCAACATGTTATATTTTTTCAATGAACGTTCAAGTTTCTTAAATTCATTTTCATTAATATAATCAAAGATGTATGCATCCTTCATATTATCCTCCCTCTATCGTATAAGCGACTCTCACCTATCCTAATTTAGGATATCATAAATCCAATTCGTTGTCAATTGATAATGATAATTACTATTAAATTAGTAATTATAACAATGTAAATTAGGTCAATAAAGAAGTGCTTTTCAGCACTTCTTTAAATTAATTATTTAACTTCTTTTTTATTACCAGTTAAAGTATAACCTTTATTGATTAGGTCCTTATCATTATTAGAAGAACTCCAAACTTTTGATACATCACCTGAAATATATTTTCTAGTTCTATATCTATAATAAGTTACATAACCATATATTTTCTTTGTTTCATAAGTTGTCTCAGTTATTTTACATTTTGTTCCAACTAGCTTACCTTCATCACAAGTATATTTAGTTGTTTCAACAACACATTTTGTACCATCAATTTTACCATCTATACCAGATGGACAAGTATAAACTTCTTTACCTCTAGTATAACAAAATCCTGAATTTGCATCATAACTACCATATTTACAACTATTTGTACCATCAGTGGTTTCTGTAACATAAGTTGTTACATTACACTTTCCATTTAATGGAGTTGAACCATCTTCACATGAATATTTAGTTTGAACAGTCCATGTTCCATAAACTGAAGTTACCTCAGAAGTATTCTTAACACAACTTGTTCCTGATAATGTATAACCAGGGTAAACATTACAATTATATGTAGTATTAGCTTTTCTAGTATATACATCATAAGTATTTTTAGTAACTTTCTTGCAACTATTTGTACAATCAAGTTCATCTTTTGATGAAATAAATGTATATTTAGTTGTAGCAGTTGTTACTTTAGTTCCTGTAAATGTTTGACGACCAGAATAAACCCAATCACCATAAGTTGTTACTGGAGTTGCAGCTTTAGTATCAGTTTTAGATATAGTTGCAAAACACCAATCATTTGTAGTAATACGTCCATCTGGACAAACTTTAACTTGTGTTGCTATTGCATCAACTTGTGTTGTTTTAGCAACTGTTTGAGTTGTGCCAGAAGTTTTTTCTGGATCAGCAATACAAATCTTAGATGTTGTGTTATATCTTCTATAACCGCTTGGACATTGCACAGTTTTTTTAGCATCATAAGTTTTTTTAGTTGTATCTGTATCAGCTTTTACATAAATTATGTCAGTTCCTATTGCTACTTTTTCAGTATCAACAACTTCCCAAACTTTTTTAGTATCAACATCACGATAATCAGATGAAGTCACTTTGTTAGTAGACCAACTTGACCATTTAGACCAATCACCATATTTACCATTAGTAATAAGTTCATATTCATATTGATATTTTTTTACAACTGGCTTAGGATTATTATTGTTACTATTATTATTACCATTTGATGTATTAGTTGTTGTGTCTTTTACTTCACATAAATAATCTTCACAATAGTTATAACATCCCATATAAACAATTATATAGTCACTCTTATCACTACAATTTAAATTAACTTTCATCATATATTCTTTATCCATTTTGGTAATTTCAACATATGATCCTGTTAAACTACATTGTTTGTTATTACTATCTATAAAAGCTGTTAATAATTTCTTATCTAACATTTCACCTAAAGTTATAGATACTTTATCGCCTACTTTTTTAGGTAAACGATCTTTTGTATAATAACTTTGAGCGGCCTCTTTCATAGTTTGTAAGTGTTCATTAAATAACTCTTGATATAATGGATCTAATCCATCTTTTAATTTATTATCTACATATCCTTTAGTTGGAAATAACCATAATAATAAGAATACAAAGATAACTACTAAAATAATTTGTAATAATACGTCCTTTATAACTGAACCTGTTCTATTTTCTTCGTACATACTAAATCCCCCTTTTTGTACGGCCCTATATTAGCATATTTTAACAACATTGTCAAATTACACTAAAAAATCAGTTTTTCTATATTAATTTAAGAATAACCCCCGTTGTTGCTGAGTATTATATCATATTTTTTTTATTTGTCAAATTTTAGCTTTACAATAGTACAACCCTGATTATAATAAAATGTTTTATAACTATCAACATGTCTATTTTTTCTTAATTGTTCATGAACTGCCGTTCTAACAATGCCACTCCCTATTCCATGAACAACATTGATAACTGTATTCTTCATTTTAATATTATCCTTGACAAAGTCATCAACAGCCACCCTAGCGGTTTCTCGATCAAAACCATGCAAATCTAATTTCGGTAAACTATCGATAAATATAACATCCTCTATTTCCATATGCAACTTCCTTTTTAGTTATTACTATCTTTATTATATTATGAAAAAGGAGGCAAAGCAATAAAAAAACTAGTTTTTTATTTAGATACTTAAAAGTTAGAAAGTATCTATTTTCCTAGTTTATTTTTAAATCCTTTGGCACCTTTTAAACCATTAAAATTTTGTAAAATATTAGTTTCAAAAGAATAAATCTTTTTAGTACGATTTTTATAATTCTTTATAGCAACATTAATCATATCATCTAATAATTCAGTATATTTCTTACCAATTGGTTCCCAAAGATAGAATGATAAAGAACCAGGTATAGTATTTGGTTCATTTATATAAAGTTCATTTGTTTTTTTATTTATTAAAAAGTCAATTCGACATACACCACTTAAATTAAGGGCTTTAAATGCTTTTTTAGATAATTCTTGAACCTCACTATATAACTCTTTAGAAATTCTAGCAGGAATTATTCTATTAGTAGAAGCCATTCCTTTAGACTTTCCCCCTTTAGCATTGCCTAAGTATTTATCACGATAAGTTAAAAATTCTTCAGCACTCATAACTTCTTCAATTTCACTTACACTTTGTGATTCATAATTACCAAGAACACTGCAATTTACCTCAACTAGGTTTTCAACTGCTTTCTCTACTACTACCTTAGTATCATATTTGATTGCTTCAACAATAGCATCATCGATTTCTTCTTCTTTTTTAACAAATGTAATTCCGACACTACTACCTAAAGTAGCAGGCTTTACAATAACAGGATAACCTAATTTTTTAATATCTTTCTTGATTGTTTCTGCATCTTCTACATATTCATTATCAAAAAACCAAGTATATTTTACACAAGGAAGATCTAAAGATTCGAAAATTTGTTTCATAACTACTTTATCTTGTCCTAAAGCAGAGCCTAATACTCTACTTCCAACATATGGAATGCCGATCGAATCAAGTAAACCTTGTAAAGTTCCATCTTCGGCATTATTACCATGAACAATTGGAAACGCTATATCTAATTCCGCTACATCATGTCTAATAACTCCTTTTGTATTAACTAAATAGAATTTACCATCTTTTTTACATAAACTTACTTGTTTAGCATATCTTTTTAAATCTTCAAAATCCTTATAAATTTCAATATCACTTAACATACTACCAGTATACCAAGTACGATCCTTTGCTATATAAATTGGGATAATATCATATTTTTCTGTATCCATACTATTCATAGCTTGTACAGCAGATATAATACTAACTTCATGCTCAACGGTTTCTCCACCGAATATAACTCCAACTTTAATTTTCATAATTTCACTCCTTTGTATTATCTAAAAAATTATGTAACACATTTATAACAGGTTCTAAAAATTCTAAATAAGTATAATGACTACCGGGATACTCAACTACTCCAGCATCCGCAATCAAGCTTTCTAATTCATAAGCATCCGCAACTGGAACTGCTTCATCATTAGTCCCCCACACTATTAAAGTGGGACATTTTATTTTTTTTACACTATCAGTGATATCCAAATTAACTGTTGATACTAAAATTGCTCGCATTTTAGGACTAGCATTTTTATAATCTGTCGATCCCATATGTTTTTTAGCCACTTCAGCAAGACTACCAATACCTGGTATTTTTTTAGCCGTCTTTAATAATTTAGTTTTTAAAGACAATTTTTCGAGTTCTTTACGAAATGGACTACCAAATACAACTAATTTTTTTACATTATATTTGCTAGCATAAGCTAAACTGATCTTACCACCAAAAGAATGACCCAACATTATAGGATTTTCTATATTCAAACTATCTAAGAATTCTTTCATAAAATCAGCATAATCATAAACAGTCCAATCATCATTTGGTTCAGTACTAGCTCCAAACCCTGGTAAATCTAAAATTACAATTCTATTAGTATCTTTAAAGCGATTTCCGATTGGCGTCATCATTTCTATATTCTGACCCCAACCATGTAAAAGAACAATTGGTTCAGCATGTTCATCGCCATAATCTTCATAATGAACGTCAACGTCTTTAATGTGTTTTATCATTTAATCACCTTATTCATTGTAGCACATTTATAGTTTGATGTAAATAATTGAAATATGCACAGAAAATCTTTTTTAATTTTGAATAATCTTTCTAGTATTTAATTTAAATAAACAAACAATACTTAAAAATAAAAATACAACTAATACAATCTGAATAGGCAAAAAAGACATTCGCAATAAAAATGGTAACAAAATAGAAACCGATATATTAGCAGAACAATGAACTAAAATAGGTATAAATAAATTACTACTTTTTTCATAACAATAAGTAATGATAACACTAATTAAAAATGCATATATACCCTGAACTAAATTCAAATGAAATAAGCCAAATAATAAACTTACTAATAATATTGATATACCTACTCTATATGATTCTTTTAATTTGTTATAAATCAGACCACGAAATACTAATTCCTCTAAAACAGGGCCTATAATTGCTACAGATATAATCGAAAAAATAGGTGTTGAAATATCACTAGATAGTTCCTGTAAACCAATATCAAATATTATAATATTTAACACTAGACTGCTACTTATTCCTAGTAATATAAAATTTAGAAAACTATTTTGCCATTTCATATTAAAGCATATATTTTTTTTCTTCATATTTTTATATAATAAAGGAATCCAAAAAATGACGGATACTAATACAATAAAAATTTTACTTTTATTTAAGAATATAGCTAACGATTCTATATATTCATTAGTATTAATATCTAGATTACAAAATATATTATATCCTATAGTAAAAAGTGTAATAACTCCAAAATTAATAATTAAAAATAATAAAACATACAAAATAGCGATTAATAATGTTTTTAATTTCTTCATAAATATATCCCCATTCTTTTCTTTTATTAATAAAAAGGAAGTATTATCTTCCTCTTCTATGTTCTTGTTCAAATTCTTCCTCTGGTTGTATTTCTTTTTGCATACAAAGAAAAAGTTTTTCTTTTATTTCTCTTTCTAATAAATTGATCTTTTTCAAAAGTAAATCAACATATTTCTTATCTAAATAATTACGATATTTATTTATAATAGTACGACGATATCTATCTAAATCATTAAGAGCATGTGTTAAGGTAGTTGGATCTTCATTTTCATCGTCTAATAAATTTATTAAAAATTGTAAATACAAATCTAACTTACGTTTTACTTTTCTTTTTAAAACTTTCTCTATAAAACTAGGATTGATAATAACCATTTTATTAACCTTAATGCCATTATATTTGACTTGGTTTTTTGGTTTAAATTTAAATCCTTCAGATGAATTATAATTTAAATATACTAATTCTTTTCCATTATTACTTTTACATAAAACATAACGATTAATATTTTCCATTATATTCACTCTTTTCTAATAAATCTGGTCGACGTTCTTTCGTACGTGTTAATTGTTGTTCTAAACGCCATTTACGAATATTTTCATGATGACCAGATAACAATACATCAGGCACTTTCAATCCATCATATTCCACTGGATGTGTGTATACAGGATAATCTAATAAAGCATTCTCAAATGAATCATTCTTATGAGAATTTTCATTAATAACTCCATCAAGTAATCTGATTATACTGTCACAAATAACCATGCTCGGTAATTCACCACCAGTTAAGACAAAATCACCAATGCTTATTTCCATATCCGCTAAAGTACGAATTCTTTCATCAAATCCTTCATAATGACCACATATAATAATAATATGTTTTTTTAAAGTTAGGTCATGCGCTACTTTATGATTGAAAGTCATACCTTGAGGTGTCATTAATATTATAAAACTATCCTCTTTTTTTAAATATTTCACAGCATCAAATATTGGTTGTGGCATTAACACCATACCTTCGCCACCACCATAACCATAATCATCAACTTTTTTATGTGGATCTTTTGAATAATCTCTAATATTATGAATATTTACTTTAACCTTGTCAGACTCTATTGCCCTTTTAATAATTGATTCAGATAAAAAGCCATCAAACATATTTGGAAACAAAGTTAATATATCAATTATCATCTAATAAACCTTCTATTGTTTCTATCATTATTTTTTTATTATCTAAATCAACTTTCTTTACATATTCGTCAACAAATGGGATCATTATTCTACTATCACTAGGTGAATTAATAACTAAGATATCATGAGCACCATTATTTATAATATCTGTTAAATTTCCAATAAGTTTTTCAGCGTCATAAACATCAAAACCAATAATATCTTCATTAATATATCCTTCAATATCTAAATCACATCGATCAATATAAACAAAATCACCTTTATATGCAATGGCATCATCTATATTATCAATACAATCAAATGTTACCATATCATAAATTTTATGCTTACGATAACTATTTATTATACAAACATCTTCTCTTTTGCCTACATATACTTTAAATCCTTTTTTAAAGACTAAATCTTTATATGGAAAATTAGATACTATACGTAGTTCTCCCTTCAAACCGTGGGTATTAACAATTTGACCAATTAAAATACGTTTCATACTACACCTACTTATCTAATTCATACAATATAATACTTGTTGCTATTGCGACATTTAAGCTTTCACAATCCTTATTCATATCTATATATAAATATTCATCAGCTAAAGAAGCAATTTCTTCTTTAACACCTAAACCCTCATTACCCATTATTATAGCAAATTTATCGCTCTTTTCAACATTTTTTATGCTTTTTCCATTTTTTACATTAGTTGTAAAAATTTTATAGTTTTGTGCTTTTAATTTAGGAATAAATTCTAATAAGTTTTTCCTTAAAATATTAGTTTTAAAAATCATTCCTTGACTAGCTCTAATAACTTTAGAATTATATAGATCAACAGTATCTTCACTTAAAATTATTGTATCTATATTAAATGCAACTGCACTTCTAATAATAGTGCCTAAATTGCCAGGATCTTGCACATTATCAAGAATTAAAATTTTATCACCTAACATCGTTTGTTCTTCATTTTTTTGACAAACACCCATTACACTAGCTGGATTATCAAGTTCACTAACAAATTTCATAACATTATCTGTTAAATAACTAGTAGGAACATTCAAAGAAAAACTAGATTTTTCATTTAATAAAAGTTCTTGTAAACAACCCTTTTTATAGGCTTCTAATACCAGATGTTCTCCCTCAATAAGAAAAAGACTTGTTTCATCTCTATATTTTTTATTATTTAATTTTCGTAAATTTTTTATTTTATCATTTTGTGTTGACGTATAAAGCATACATATCACTCCATGTTTTATTTTAACATAAATAAAAAAAAAATAGATATAAATTATACCTATTTTCTACCATAACGATTATTAAATTTTTCAATCTGTGATATTTTTTTTACTTTAGGTGTTTGATCAGTTAAATAATCATCATATAAATTATCATTAATAACACCTTTAAAATTTTTATTAATTGGATACATAGAAACTATTTCATAACTTCCTTTATTAATTACTACTCGTAATTTATCATTATCATTTTTACCAATTCTAGAGAAACTGAATACATAAACATCATAAAAAGAAAACTTCTGAATCTTTGTAGCAGTTGGTAAAGCTCTTTCTACACGTACAAATAAATCATCTACATCTATATCGTTAAAAACAGTATGCATTTTATCACTATTCTGAACTAAATGCTGTTTTACATGTTTTATAGACATTTCTCTATCATAATATAAAAGTTTTCTTATTAAAGTTTTTTCTTCAAGTTGCTCTTGATAAATTCCTAAACGAACTTCTAAGATATGTTTAAATAATGAAATATCTGAAACTCTATTAGGATCTTTTTCATTTTCGATCTTTACTTTTCCAGTTTGTAACAGATCATATGCTTTCTGATAAAAATCATTAATAAAATAAACCTTAAATAATTCCGTATAAGATGCATCTAAATAACTTGTAGAATTCTCTGCATGTAAAAAATTAATCAGATTTTTTAATACCATAATTGCTTCTCTAACTTGACCAGTCTTTCTTAATAACTTGCCATATATATATAAAACTTCTCCATCATCACCATATGTAAGTAAAAACTGTCTTATTTGCTTTATAGCTAATTGAAACTGACCTAAATCAATAATTTCTCTAATACTTTGGATCTGTTTTATTTTTTCACCACGCAATTTATATTTATCTTGTTCAAAAGGCATATTTTTTCACTTCCTGCTGTGTATTATCACATTATTTTATAATTTTGTCAAATTAATATTGCGTAAATATAATACGCTATAAAAATTAATATCATGATTAAGCCTTCTTTTTTAGAGAGTTTTTTCTCACTACGTGCAAATATAAATAATATAAAAGAAGATAAGAATACAAATATCATATCAATAAAATTAAAATCAATAATTTTTAAATTACCAAAAATTGCAATCGGTAAACCTAATACTACACAAATATTAAAAATATTAGTACCAATAATATTTCCTATGGCAATATCAAATTCATGTTTTCTAGCAGCAGCAATAGTCATAGTAAGCTCTGGTAAACTGGTGCTTATTACTATTACTATTAAAGTTATTATTTTTTCACTGATATGAAGATTATTTGCAATAATAACTGCATTATCTACAATTAAATCACTACTAAATATAATTACTACAATACTTATTATTAAGTATAAAATTGATTTAAAAACACCTTGTTTTAAAATAGTTTTTTCTTGTTTACCATAATTTTTTTTAACAATTTCTATAATATAATAAATAAACACAAAGAATAATAATAACAATATAATACCATCAATTCGTGATAGAGTATTATGTTTAAGTGGAAAAAACATTCCATTCATAACGAGTAATACAAAGCCAATCGTAGTTATTAATAAAATAGGTAATTCTTTTTTAATAGTTACATTTTTAATTTTAATAGGATTAATAAGAGCTGCTAATCCAATAATTAAAAATACATTAGCGATACAACTACCTACCACATTAGCAAGAGCCATACTACCATTTTTTCCACCAATGCTTTGAAATGATATAGCAAGTTCTGGAGCACAAGTGCCAAATGCTACAATAGTAAAAGCAATTAACATTTTAGGTATCTTTAATTTAATTGCGATGTTACTAGCTGAATCTACTAAGACATCACTAGCTTTAATAATTAAAATAAAACCTATTATTAATAATATATATTCCATATGTCACCATCTTGCCTTTAGAGATTTATATATTTCCATCACTAGCAATATTGAAGTGGAAATTAAGAATAATATTAAAATATAAGTTACCGGAATACTACTTACGCCAAATACTTGAGCAAGTGATTCTATTTCCATAATTATAATTTGTAGTATTATAGAAATTAAAATACTCATTAACATGAATTTATTTTTACTAAGAGGAACTTTTAAAACTGATAAGCGTTCACTTTTACAGTTTAATACATGAATATTTTGAATAAATACCATTAAAGTCATAGTACATCCTCGACAAATGCTTATATCTATTCCTTTTTTAAAAGTCCAAGCAAAACATATAAAAACTAAAATTCCTGTATAAAGACCCGCTACTAAAATTTCACTAATCATTTCTTTATTAAAAATTGTGTCTTTAGGACTTTTAGGTTTTTGTTTCATAATATCATCATTTTCACTTTCTAGTGATAATGCCATATCCTGAAAACCATCTGTTACTACGTTTAACCAAAGTAATTGAATTGCAATTAATGGCATTGGTAAATTTAAAATAATTGCCAATAGGAAAAACAATATTTCTGCTACACCACATGACAATAAGAAATAAACTACTTTTCGAATATTACTATAAGCCGCTCTACCTTCTTTAATTCCTAGAGCAATTGACATAAAATTATCATCGGTAATAATCATCGATGCTACTTCTTTACAAACATCAGTACTACTACCCATTGCTATTCCGACATTCGCTGATTTAATGGCTGGTGCATCATTTACACCATCTCCAGTTACTGCTACAAACTCACCTTGTCTTTTAAAAGATTCTACAATATGAAGTTTTTGAATTGGTGTTACTCTAGTAAAAATAGTTTTATCTTTGATATATTCATCAAATGCTAAGTCACCTTTATCATAATAATCATCTAGTTCACTAGATTTAGCAACTTCATCATATGTTGAGGCAATTGTTAATTCCTTACCTATAGCAAACGCTGTCAGTGGATGATCACCAGTTATCATTACTACTTTAATACCAGCATCTTTACACATTTTAATAGCTTTTTTACTCTCTTTACGAATTGGATCAATAAATGCTACTAAACCAGCAAAAGTTAAATCTTTAATATCTTTAAGTGAATAATTATTTGAATTATTAGTCTCTTCAGAATAAGCAATCGCTATTACTCTAAATCCTAGCATAGAAAGAGTTTCATTTTGTTTTTCAATAAAATCTCGATCTAATTTAACTATTTCATCACCTTGTTTCATGTATTTACAGAAATTTAAAACTACATCAGTTGCACCTTTAACAGTTTGATAATAACGATCATTTTCTTTAAACAATGCAGCAGAATACTTTAATTCTGATTCGTAAGGTATATTATCAATAAGCTCTATATTAGATAAATCTATTTTAGCTTTTAATCCTAGAGCTTTGAATGCTACATCAATTGAATCACCAGTATATTCCCATTTATTATCCTTATATTCTAAATTAGCTTCATTATTTATAACTCCTAATTTGGCAATAAAATCAGCATATTCCATTGTAATATTTTGATTTGGAATAATTTTTCCATCAGCATTATAACCACTTCCTTCAATATCATAAGAAGTGTCATTAGGTAAGACTATTTTTTTAGCAGTTTGAGCATTAACAGTTAAAGTTCCCGTTTTATCACTAGCAATTACTGTACAACTACCTAGACTCTCTACTGCTTCTAATTTTTTTACGATAACATTTTTCTTAGCCATTCTAGTTGAACCTACAGTAAGTGCCATCGTAAGGGCTAGTGGAAGTCCTTCTGGCATAGAGGAAACAGCAAGAGCCACAACACTTAAAAATACTGCATTCAATGATTGTCCCTGAGCCACTAAAATAGTAGCAATTATAATAGCGGTTATTATAATAAAAAGAGAAATCTGTCTAGAGAATTTCTCCATTCTAATTGTTAAAGGAGACTTAGAATCTTTAGTTAAACTAACCGTACTTGCAATTTTACCTATTTCTGTATTTTTCCCAATATCAGTAACTATAGCTTTTGCTCGACCAGTAATAACACTAGTTCCCGCATATAACATATTAATACGATCACCTAACGTTCCAGTAGTTGAAACCACTTCACTATTTTTTGATACTGAAATACTTTCTCCAGTTAAAATAGATTCATCAACAGTCAAGTTTTTACTTTCTAAAATCCGTGCATCAGCACTAACTTTATCACCTGATTCAAGTATTATAATATCGCCAATTGTTATATCTTTTGTATCTATACTTTTTATTTTCCCCATTCGTAAAACTTTAGTTTTAAGTTGAATTAATTTCTGCAAGGACTCAGCACTTTTTTCTGCCTTTACTTCTTGTATTACTCCAACTATCGCATCAATTAATACGATGGCTAAAATAGATATACCATCAATTATTTCACCACTAAAAAAAGATAAAATTGCCGCTACAATTAATAAGATAATAATTGGATCAATTATTTCCTTAACAAATTTTTCAATTATTGTCTCTTTTCGTTGATGAGGCATTTCGTTTAAACCATATTTCTTTGTTCTAACTAAAGCTTCTTTATCAGTTAATCCTTGTTTATCACTTTTTAAAATTTCCAAAGTATCTCTACTACTAATAGTATAAAATTCATTTTTCATATAGTCACCCTACAATCTATATTTAGTATACCATAAAAATTAAAATCATTACTAGTCAAATGAAATCAAAAAAAGAAACTATTAAAGTTTCCAATTATATTTTACTTTTCATAATTTCTTTATAAACAGATTTTATAACCTCTTTTTTATCATGGTTCATATCAATAAAATTAATATGTAATTGATATCCACTATCCAAGCTAAATAACAATTCTACTTTGCCAGGTTTAAAATTGATTGCGCTAGTTGAAACTGACTGATAAGGAATTATATGAATCTTCTTATAATACATTGCTAAAGTGTCTCTATCAAATAAAATCATTTTTTTATCAGTGAAGACAGCATAATCTTTCAAATTTTTATATCCTATGATAATATGTTCGCTATCTTCAACGTATTCCTTAGCGTAGTCTGGTAATTTATCTTCTACCACTTCTTCTTTAAAATCAAAATATTTAGATAATTCTTTAAATTTAATATATGCCATATTTACACCTCTATCTTCTTTAATTTATTTTACCATTCTCAGTTTAAATAAACAATATAAATATAAGAAAAAA
>CANTWP010000074.1 GCA_947853245.1 uncultured Bacilli bacterium
TAGGTTTAGCTTTATTAATTGCTAAGCGAATAGATTTATTTGGAGATATGAATTTAAAAGAAGAGGTAATTGGAACAATTGCTAAAGTTAACTATAATAATATTTCTGAAATAATTGATATGACAGGTAAAAAATTTGATATGGTTGTACATGTAGTAGGGGCATATGGTGCAATCATTCCTGCTAATAACATGTATGAATCTTGGAATTCTGATTTAGTAATAGAAAATACGGCCATTTGTACATCTCTTCTAAATGATAACTATTTTGGACATGCTAATAAAGATCAGAATAGTGTTATTTTTGGATTTAACAATATATCTGCTTTAGATGTTCAGATGATGGCAACATATGATCTGTATTAAAATGCTTATGGAATGAAAAGTAATAGTTTAAGAAACAGTTCATATTTATCTGCTGATGATTTAATAAATAATACAAGATCGCAACATAATGAGGTAGTTATTAATCGTAATTTAGTTAATGGTCAAAAGCGTCAGCCAGATTATATTTTATGTTTTGATACTATAAATAACCAAAGTAAAAAGATAAGTAAACAGTTTGGAATACCAATAGTGTTTGTAGATGTAAAAAAACATTTAGAAATAAAAATGCAAGAAATGGAAAATTTAAAACAATTATTTGTAAGCACTCAATCAATTGAAACAATGAAAAAAATAATTAATATGCAAGAAACAATGAGATGTGGACTTATTGCTAATAATGAAGAATTAGCCCAAAAAATATTTAATTCAGACAATATAACATCCAATATATTATTTTTAATAGAAAATAGTAAACAATTAGAAATTTTAAATCAATTAGAAATATTACTTAATAATGAAAAAGATAGGATTATAGATAAAAATAATCATAGCGATGTAGCATTTAATGGAGATATAGATTTTCTTTTTGAACAATTAAATATAAAGAGACAAAGATTATTAGATTTAAATTCACTTTCTGAATTTAAAAATGCAAGGGAAAAACAAAAGCAACAAGATCAAGTTGTAAGAGAACAACAATTAGCTAGATTAACACAAGAAATGATTGAAATTAAGGAAGGACATCGTTTAACATGAGTGAAGAGTTTAAAAATGCTTTTGATAAATTAAACATTAACGAAAAAAGAAATCAAATAAGTGATGAGTTACTTATTATTGGAGAATTAATAAAGAATATAGAAAATATATATAATATCCCAAGTGTTTTAAATGTAAAAAATTATGATACAAATAGAAATAATGAATTAAAAGAAACAGAAATATTAACATTTATATATGAAGATATATATAATATTCAAAAAGAGTTAGTAACTATTTTAGCTGCTATTAATATAAAATGACACAAAGTTTTGTCCAAAAAATACTGGAATGTTTTTGTCAAGTGATATGATCCTAAATTTGACATTTAAAGAGAGTGTAAAATAAAGTGTGTAAATTAAAAAATTACACACTTTTATGATGTGATAAAATATAAAAAAAGTAAAAATGAGAAGTAAAAATGAATTAGCAAAAGCAATGCCAACCATAAACTGTGAAAATTTTTCAAAATACTTTAAACGATATAATTTGGCCAATATTTGAAGCAATGTTACAAGGAGAAATGAATGTTAATTATTGACACATTTTGACACCATGTTATGCAATTTGTGCAATAAGTATTGATTTTTTTTTTTTTTTTTGATGTTATTATTTTTTTAAGGAGGAATTTAATTTATGAAAAAGTCAAATTTTTTGATTATAATTGTAGTTATTTTGTCTATTATTGTGATTTTGTTTGGGGGAAAGTTATATTTAGATAGTGTTAGTAAAACAGGTAATGATACAGAAGAAAATCTTGATTTAGAAAATAGTAACAATCAAGATAATCAAGACGAAAATGTAAATTCTTATGAAAAATTTGTATCTGATTATAAGAAGAATAGAACTGAAACTGTTATAATTGGTGATTCATCTAATTTAGTTCCTGATGATTATTCAAATATTGAAAATATAATAATTGCTCAAGATGGGAAAGCTACAATTTATTTTAATTCATCTAGTAATTATAAAAAAGAATATCCAAATGGCTATGTTTTAGCTGGTAATTATTTGTTTGGAAAAAGTTTATATTATGGTAATGGTGGATTTTATGGTTATTATTTGGTTAAAGAAGATGGAACTATTACATTTATAAATGAGTTTAATGGAACTAACAATGATGAACTTAAAATTGAAGAAAATTATAACAATTACACACAAATAGTTGACATTGAATCTGCACCAGAAACTTGTTTTGGTGATAATTATTATACATGTGGAGATCTAGATAAGGATCGACAGATTTTCACAGATATAAATGGCAAAAAGTATTAAAAAATTACATTGCTTTTAAAATGATGGTATAGGGCAAAAATACTAAATATTTATTTTTCAATATCAGATTGCTTTCAAATTTTACCTTGTCAATAGTCTGAAGTTCACGTAATTATAACGTGAACTTTTTTTTATCAAATAATTTATAAAATTCAGCTGGTACTCTAGCATTAAATACCATTAATTTTTTAGTTATCGGATGCATTATTTCAAGTTTAGAAGCATGTAATCCTATTCTTTGTATTGGGTTGCTCTTAGCATCATACTTTAAATCACCAATAATTGGATGCCCCATCTCTTTCATGTGAACACGAATCTGATTCTTTCTACCTGTTTCAATATTAATTTTTAATAAAGAATACTTAGGATTACTGTCTAATTTAAAATACTTTGTAATAGCTAGTTTACCATCACGATGATTATTACAAGAATATGTAATAAAATTTTTATTTTCCTTTAAATAACTTTTTATCGTTTGTTCCGATTTTTCCACTTGCCCTTCAACAATAGCAATATATTCACGTGTTTTTAATAAGTTATCCCAATCATTTTGAAGCAAGTTTTTATATTTAATGTTTTTAGCGAAAATGATTACACCACTAGTATCCTTATCTAATCTGTGAACTATAAAAATTTTATTATCTTTATATTTTTTCTTTTCATAATCTGATACTTTATAAAATAAAGTTTGTTCTTTTTCTTTTTCTGTTGAAATAGTCAATAAATGAGGTGGTTTATTAATTACTATAATATTCTTATCTTCATAAATTATATCTAATTTGCCTTTTTTCATAAACTTTCACATCCCAAATAATTATAGAAATATTTTAACACAAAGTATGAAGAAAAATAAAGATTATAATATGGAAGATATAATTTTTCTCGAAATATTATTCTTTTACTATTGTCATATATTTTAATTTTTTCACAATAATAATTGATTTACATCCCATTATTTCTTGTAATGATATATTATTTTGATCAATCCATAAAAGTAATTTACTCAAAAAATCATTAATAAACAATATAGATTTTTATATATCTAGATTTTTCCGTATTTATTTTTCTTCTGTAATATTTAAATGTTTAATCTTTATTAATTCAAATTCATTTAACCTTCATGTTTCTTTATTACAATTAATAAATAATCTCTCTATCAGGTTCTTATTTTTGTTTTGATATGCCATATAATATAAATTAGTAATTATTTGTTGTGTTCGTAATTCTTCATTATTTTTATTTAATACTGCTTCCTGATATTTATTAGCATTCCATCTATGTTCATTATTGAAACTTCTATTTTTACAAATATTATCATTGTTTATTAAATCATTAATCATGATTTTACTAGGATTTACTAAAAGCTAATTAACAATCAACGTTCTTTTATTTATTTCTTTAAACATAATTTCACATACGTATAATATAATACATACAATACTTATAAGAATCTATTATAAAAATGTTACAAAAAACAAACAATTCATTATTTTCTGCTCATTTTTGTAACATTATCTAATAAAAAACTATATAATTTTATCATAGCAACATTAGCGATAGAAGTTTTCATTATTAAATTAATATTATGTTTTATAAAATGATTTGTTATTTCTAAATATAATTTGCAGTCACTTTTATTAATTCTTAATCGTTTTATAAAATATATATTATATAAATTACATAATTTTCTGGTATCACTAAAACCAATATAAATTAGGTCATTATACAGCCGTCAAATTCTTTGCTTTGATGTATTCAATATTTTCGATAAAGACTCCTGTGAGAAATAAATTTTTTTACGAAATTCAATTAAATTTTTTCAGAATACATAATATATTCCAAAAATTATTTAAAGGGGATATTTTAGCATATAAAAGAAACTTTTATAATTTATTTAGATTTATAAGAAATATTATAATTACTTGGACCTTGTATACACTCACCATCTATAGAGAATCTAGAACCATGGCATGGACAATCCCAAGTTTTTTCTGGTTCATTAAATACTAAGTTGCATTTCATATGTGGACATTTATTATATACCATATGCTTTTTACCATTATGATCAATATATATAGCTAAGGATTTACCATCTATTTGTTTAAATACAACATCACTCGAATACCAACTCTTATTTTTTATTAATTTATTTTCAATAAATGGTTTTACACTATAATAGAGATTAGCGGGAATACTTACTAAATTATATATATTTTTACGTCTATGAGGATCAAACAAAGGTATATAAGCATTTTCTTGTTCTAAAATCATATCACTTAAAATTTTACCAGCTAAACTACCATTCGTCATTCCCCAAGTATTATATCCTGTGCCAATCAGTAAAGTATTATCACCTGACTTAACACATCCAATATATGGTAAAAAATCATTAGTAATAATATCATGGTTACTCCACATATACTTAGGTATTAAATTTAAGCTTTCTACTTCTTTTTTTAAATTATTAAAATTATTTTCTTCATTAATATTCTTTTCTATAATATGAGAACCATTTAAATAAATAAAATATGAATTTTTAGAATCAGAATGATATCTTAAAGATTTAGAATAAACAGAAGTGTTAATAGCTGAAAATTTCTTAATATTTTTAACAATAGAGGCGCTAAGATATGAACGCTCTAAATGGCCTCTTAATGGGAAAAATAACGGCAATAAAAAGAAGGGATAATGGCAAGCTAAAGCAACTTTGGAACAACGAATATTACCATGCGGAGTCTTACATATATATAAAGAATCTTTTTTTATTATATCTAAGATATTAGTATTTTCATATATAGAGATTCCTCTATTTAAACAAATATCTTTTAAAGCAAGCAAATATTTTACTGGATGAAATACAGCAGTATTTCCAACAGATATAGCGTATTTAGCGGGTATTCCTTGAACTGGTATATCATTATACTCATTAACTTCTATACCCATTTGTTCTAACAGTTCTTTTTCTTTTTTTATTTTAACTATTTCTTTTTCCTCATCAGTAAAAACATAAGAATCTACTTCATTAAAATCACAAGATATATTATTTGTTTCCACTATATCTTTAACCATTTTAATTGTAGAAATCTGCGAATCTAAATACATTCTAACATGTTCCGTAGAAAACTTTTTATTTAATTTTGAATATATTAATTCTTGCAAAAAAGTAAGTTTTCCAGTAGTTCTAGAACTAACTCCATGTGCTACTAAGTTTTTATCAACTAAAGCTATTTTTAAATTAGAATCCTTTAAATGATAAGCTGCACTTAGTCCAGTTATTCCACCTCCTATTATTAAAACATCAACATTTATATCATGTTCAAGTTTTGGACATTCCTTACTTTTAATATTTTTTAACCACAAAGTAGTATTTTCCATTATATCACCTAATTCATTATGTACAAATTAATAAAAACCTAAACATTATATTTAATTATATATATATTAATTCACATTAATAACTTCTATGTAATCGAAATAATCTCTTATAAGTTCCTTTATAAAATTTGATGATTTTTTTAATGGAGCTAGCAAATAAACACAATTTTTAGTTCTAGTTAAAGCAACATAAAATAGTCTTCTTTCTTCTGAAAATAAAAATTTTTCATTATTGTTGGATACATACCTTAATATTTTATCATCTTTCAATTTACTAGGAAATCCCAAGACATCATCACACAAATTAATAATAATAACATTTTCTTCCTCTAATCCCTTTGACTTATGCGTTGTTAAAAAATATGCTTGCACAGACTTATTATATTTATAAATTAATTTCCAATCATTAAAACTCCAATTTTCATTAATATAATTAAAAATATCATTATTATTTCTACCAAGTACCATTATTGGTTTTCCAGTTTCTTGAAATATATTTAATAATATTTTAGAAAATGTTTGCTTTGGTTCTTTATAATAAACTAACTTAATTGGTTTAGGGTTTGTTTTAAAAGATTTTAATTGCTTATTAATTTGAGCTTTATTTTTCATAACAAAATTACCAGCCACTTTAATTAATTCTTGACTATTACGATAAGTATTTTCTATTTTCAATATTTTTGAGTTATTAAAATATTCTTTAAAGTTAATAAACATAGCAAGATCACAGCCGGTAAAGCGATAAATAGACTGAAAATCATCTCCTACTACCATCAAATTAGCATTCGTTTTATTTAATATTTCTTTTATAAGTAAAAATCTCACCATAGAAGTATCTTGATATTCATCAATAATAATATATTTATAATGAAAATTTAATTCATTTTCTTGAACATAATAAGTAGCTTTTGAAATCATATCATCGAAATCTAATTCCTGATTATTATTTAAATAAGTTTCATAAAGTAAATAAATATTTAAAAAAATTGTTAATAATATTTTTTCTTTTCTATAATTAAAATTTAAAATTTTTCTTTTGGAAGACATTAAAAATTTCGAAAAATCCTGTAATGTATTATTATTACACTTAAATAAATGAATAAATGTTATTGTTAAACGTTTTAATATTTTTATATTATCTTGATTTTCCTCTAAAAATTTTAAATAATTCTCCCTAATATTACCAACAGTTATCTTTTTAAAATATAATAGAATGAGTTGCATATGATAATTAGAATTAAGAATATCTATTCTAAAAAAATTATCAACTATCATATCTAACAAATTAGGATCTGCTATGTGATAATTTATTTTTCCTAATTGTAAAATTTTTAAAGATAATTTGTGAAAGGTATATACTGGCATATCAATATTAAATTCATTCTTTATTTTTTGTTTTAAACTATCCGATGATGCTTTTGTAAAAGAGATACATAGTATTTCTTCTGAAAGCAACTGCTTATATTTAATTAAATAATTAATTTTTCCCAAAATAGTTAAAGTTTTACCACTACCAGCACCAGCTACTACAAGAAGATACTTACTATTATCAAGAACAATAGCTTGTTGTTGTTCATCTAAATAATAGCCACATATTTTGTCATTCATCACATCACCATAATGATTATATATAATATTTATTATTTATTCAAAAGTATGTTTTTATATTTTTGATAGTAGATCATTTCAGAATATCAGATTCTCATAATAGTTATTTATTTTTGTCATATTAAATTCTAGAAAATATAAAGATTTATAAAAATTTTTAAATTTTGACGGCTAAATAAATTCAATAAAACTTTCTTATTTATAACAAAAAAAGTTAGGATTTTTTATTGAAATTCCTAGCTTTTAGTCATTAAACAAACCAAAAGGTTTGATTTTCCCAAAATGGGGCGAAATAAGGGGATCGAACCCTTGCATAACGGAACCACAATCCGCCGTGTTAACCACTTCACCAAT
>CANTWP010000075.1 GCA_947853245.1 uncultured Bacilli bacterium
TGGATATACGATAATATAATATTGCCCATTTGGAACTTTATAAAAGGTTTATGGGATACTATAGTAACAAGTGTAAAAAACTTTTTAAATATTGTAGGTGCTATATTTACAACTGTAATTAGTTTGATAACTAATCCTTTTGTAGTTGCTAAAGATACAATATTAGGTATCTTTAATGGTGTGAAAACATTTTTCAATGGTTTTATTCAAGTTATTAAATCATTATTCAACGGTGATTTAAAAGGAGTATTAAATGGTTTCAAAACTATGTTTAAAGGAATTATGAATAGTCTATGGGCTATTGCTAAAGCACCTATAAACTTAATTATAGGTGGAATAAATGCTTTAATTAAAGGAATGAATAAAATCAAATTTGATGTTCCAGACTGGGTTCCAGGTATTGGCGGAAAAACACTTGGATTTAATATAAAGGAAATACCTAAATTAAAATCAGGTGGAATTATCAATATGCCAGGTAGAGGTGTGCCAGTTGGTGGCGGACGTGCTATCGGTGGCGAAGCAGGGCGTGAGGGTGTTATACCTTTAACTGATTCACAAGCTATGGAAGAATTAGGATATCAAATTGGTAAAAATGTTGTTATAAACCTAACTAATGTAACTCAATTAGATGGCAGAACCATTGAAAGAAAACAAAGCAAAGTAAGAGCAAATATAGAGTTTGCTACGAATAGATAGAGGAAGTGATGATATGTATATAGATAAAGATAGTTTAATAGTAAATGACCTTAATTTAGGGTCTTTTATTTTGGAAGCAAAATATGGATATCATAAACTTTGGAGTGAAGATAGTGGAAGAAATCTTGCAGGAACTCAAAGCGGTACTTTAATAGGGATATTTCCAAAAATAACAGTACAATTCAAAAAACTTTCAAGAGAAGAATTAGAACAGATAGCATCTATACTAGATAGTGCTACACAAAGTGTTACATATTATGATCCTAACAAAAAGAAAAAAATAACAATGTCTGCCTATACAGGGGATTGGGAACTTGTTAATCGTGGAATATTACAAAATCAAGGATTCAGTTGTGCTTTTATTTCAAGAAAGAAGAGAGCATAATGAGAGTACATACACAGGGTTTTAAGGACCAGATAAAAGAATTAGGCAGAGAAATAGATAGTAGAATAACTTTTGGTGAAGCTGTAATAAGTAATGAAGAGTTATTCTCTATTTCACCTGTAGTAAATGCAGACTTGTTAAAATCTGTTATGAGGCAATTAGACTTTGAAAGTTCCGTACAAGTTCCGTTGTATACTGTTATCAAGTACGAATTTGGTTTGAAAATGAATGGTTCTTATGAATATATAGATTTTGGTAATTATATAGTTTATTCAAGTGAATATAATGAAGATACTAAGAGTTATGAACATACTTGCTATGATAGTATGCTTTTTTCTATGAAAGAATATAAAACATTACAGTCATCAAGTATCTTAGGTAAAACATTCCCAATGAGTGTACGAGATTATATAACTTGTTTGTGCGCTGATATAGGATTAGTATTTAAAAATTCAAATGATACATTTGCGAACTATGACAAAATAATTAATAGTGATCTATATGCTAATTTAGGTTATACATATAGAGATATATTTGATGAATTATCCCAAGTAACAGCAAGTAATATTTGTATAGATTCAAATGATATGGTAGAAGTTAGATATATTAATGATACTAATGATACTATTGATGAAGAATATTTAAAAGATATTAATGTCAAATTTGGTGAAAAGTATGGACCTATTAATTCTATTGTACTAAGCAGAAGTTCTGAAAGTGATAATGTTTATTTACAGAATGAACAAAGTGTTTCAACAAATGGATTATGTGAGATTAAAATATCTGATAACCAGATAATGAATAATAATGATAGAAGTGATTATTTACCAAGTATTTTATCAAAGCTTAATGGCTTGGAATACTATTTAAATGATTTTACTTCTACAGGTATTATGTATTATGAATTATGTGATAAATATAATGTTAAAATTGGTGAGAACACATACAGTTGTGTTCTTTTTAATGATGAACCAAAAATCACTCAAGGATTAGTAGAAAACATATATACTGAAAGACCAGAGGAAAGTGTTACAGACTACACAAAAGCAGATAAGACTGATAGAAGAATAAATCAGACTTATAGAATTGCTGATAAACAAAATGGGATTATAGAAGATGTTGTTGCACAAACTAATGCACAAAATGAAAAAATAGCTAAAGTAACCCAAACAGTAGAAGAATTAAATTCTAAAATAAGCGATATAGCAGATATTACAACATCAAAAGAAAATACAAATGCACAGGTCGAATTTGAAAACATCAATCAAAGTGAACCAATAAGAATAGTAATTAGACCTATTGGTGAAAATATTTCTTATATTTATCCAAGTGTTGGTCTATTTCCAAGTCAAGATTTGTTCTTGAAAGTAAGGACGGTAAGGTTTTCTAATACAAAGACAGGCGAAATATTTGATTATGAATTACCAGCCAACTTACTTTATTATGATAGTGAAAACTATGATGAATTCATATTAGATTATGATGGTCAAAGTTGCGTTGTAAATAAGAAAGTTGGCTATAACGCAGATGGTACAACTTATATATTAGATAATCCTACAACTATTGAATATGAATATCCAACAATACAGTTAACCGATGGTGATTATACCGTATCTTTGTTAGGTTATAAGAGTGCGTATATTTTTGTAAGATTAATGGCTCAAAATATTTACACTACACAGTTTGCTAC
>CANTWP010000076.1 GCA_947853245.1 uncultured Bacilli bacterium
TAATAATATTATATTCTTTTTTAAAAAGCTTAAGTTTTTCCATCTATTCTTTTTATTTATTCTTTTCATTTAATAAGTCCTTTGATACAATAAAAAACACAAAAACAAATTAGAGTAGCCTCTAGTTTAGCTTTGTGTTATTACCTTTATTATTAGAAATTAGATTATAAACTGCCCCCTCAGGTTAACTATTTGTATACATAAACTATTCTTAATCATATAATCACTGCCCTCATTTTTATATTCTGTGTATTTATCAATTACCATATTTTAATTAATTATTATGAACAATTATTACAATCTTGAATAAAGTTTAATCCTAAACCAAGATTGAATGTTTTATATCCTTCGCCTTCATAAATATAATCTTCATAAGTAACAGTAATATAAACTGTCATATATTTGCCTTCTTTAGCATTTCCACCTTTTAAAACAGTATTTTTCGCTAAAGGTTCCCCATTTTCATCACTAACTTTATAACTAACATTACTTTGATATTGTGAAGGAACACCAAATATATCATAAGATTCTAATTTAGCATTCAAAGTACCATCATTTTTTACCACTGACTTAATTGTTACACTATCGCCAGGTTCTTCTAAATGTACTTCATAATGAATATTTAGTCCTCTAATCTTAGGTTCTTGAACTACTTCTGCGGAACCAGTTTTCTTTACTACTTCTGTAGAAGTAAATTTTACATTCCAACTTGCTACCCTCGCTACAGTTACACCCGCAATATCTAATGTTGCGTTTACCGCAGCATAAGAAACAGTTAAGCCAACTGCCGCTAATACAATAGCCATAATTACTAATTCTCTAATATATCTATTTTTTTCGCGATTACTCTTTTTCATAAAAAATCTACTCTCTATTCTTATCTATTAAAAGTATATAATTAATACATTTAGTTGTCAACATCCTTTTGTCTACTTTTAAAATTTAAAATAATTAGAAAAATTATTGCGCTAATTATACCACTTATACTACTAATAATACCCATTTTAAAATATGGATTTTCATAAATAATTTCTATATTGTGATATCCTTTATTTAGCTTAAATCCAATAAAACCACCATTTACAGATTCATAATCAACTTTTTTCTTATCAACCTTAACTGTAAATCCTGAATCATAAGGGATCGATAAAGTCATATAGCCATCACTAGACACCATAATATCCCCAGTTACTTTATTATCATTAATTTTAATATTATTCATTAAATCAAATTTATTATTAAGAATATCATGATCCATTGTATATATTTTAATATCAGTAATCTTATAAGTTCCTTTTGATATATTTATACTTAATGTTTCTATATTATTATCAGTAATTAAAAAATGAAACGTATTATTTTTATTAGGATAATTCCATTCCTTACAAGTAAGTCTATTTCTTATTCCGTTTATATCAATTGAAAGTTCAGTATCACATGTATTTTTTTCTAAACCACGAATTTCTATAAATAAAAGTTTATTTATAATAGGTTCTTCAAATCTAACATTAATAATTGAATCTTTAGTTACTTCCAATATATTCCAATGATCACTATTGCTAATACTAATATTATCGCCTAAACTAAAAGAATAGTTGCCAGTGAATATATTAGTTATGCTTGGTACAAAATCCCCATAATTATCTACAACAATACCTGTTAATAAAGCTTCTAAATTATATGGATATTCATAATTACTAATGGAATCTTTACTATATAATTTATTAGTGGCGTATCCTAAACTTAAAGCATAATCATTTTTATATAAATAATAATCTTCATTATTATTAATTAATGTATATCCAAAATTTAGCTTTTTAGGACTAAGAATATATTTAACTCCAAATAATCTATTCATAATAATATTATCGGTATCAACTAACATTAAATGATTATAAGTATCATTATTAACATTTAATATATTATGATAAAAATTATAGTAATTATAATTATATGTAGATGAATATAAAGAAGAACTAAAGTAATTACTATTTGGTATTACATTAACTGTATTTATAGGATCAATCGTATTTGCAAATCTATAAAAGCTTTTATCTCGATCTAATACTTTTGTAATTTCTGTTTGATAATCATGAGATAAATAATAGTCTTTATCTACATAATTCTCATCTAGATTAAAAGCTATAAACATAATAAATATTTCTAACATAATTAATATGAAACTAATATTATGCTTACCTTTTACAAACAAATAAATAATTATTATAGAAAGAATTAAATCTAAATAATACCCAAAGTTAAAATGACCCATTATTAGTCCTAATAACGAAATTATTAAAGTAATCTTTATTATTAATTTGTAATTGTGTTTTTTATTGATTAAATTCTTTAAAAATATTCCTATACTAAAAACAAATAATGGTAAAAAAGGAATTAAAGCTTTACTACGAATATATAAACCACCATTTAATAAATATCTAAAAATTGGAGATATAATTAATAAAGATAAAATAGTACCTAAATAAATATTCTTTTTTTCTTCATTGATCAATAACGCTATTAAAGTAGGAATTAATAAAGCAATTAATCCTAAGGTATAAGGGCCATATAATACTTCTGTAAATGATAAATTCGGAATTATTAAACTAAAAAAATCAACACTAGATTTAATATTATTTCTACCACTTAAGATCGTATATAAAGTAGGAATTAATATAATTCCTGATAATAATAAACTTATTATAATTGGTAATATAATTTTTAATTTAGTACTGGTCTTATCTTTAAAATGTACATATATATAATAAAATAATATACATAAAATTCCACCAACACTATAATAATAATTAGTAAAGATCATTAAAGACATAAATAATGTAATTAAAAATAAACTATTTCTTTTATTTTTATCTATTTCTAAAAAACAAAGAAGTAAAAAAGGAATATAATTAACAAACATTATCTGACGATGAAATTGATAAAATAATGGTGCACTACACATAAATATAAATGTTAATAAAAAAGTTAATTTATTGTTAAATTTAGGATTAATCCATTTATAGAATAAATAAATACTAAGTAAATATAAAACTATATTACTAATCATTATATAGTTAGTCATAGAAATAAATGGGAAGAGATAAGATAATAAGATAATTGGGCTTAATAATCCATAATATGAAAAATTATAAATATTTTGACCCAAACCTAAATTCCAAGCTATATTTGGAACAAGCTCACCTGTTTCATAAAATAAATTACGAAAATAATCAGCAAAAACTATATGTTGATTTATCCAATCCATATTAGAACCAAATAGTTTACCAAAACAAAATGGCATTACACAAAATAATAATCCTATTAATAATAATATTAAAATATTCCTCTTCTTTTTCATACGACCACCTACAATTATTATAACAAAAAAAGCTCTATTAAAAAAGAGCTTTTAATTAACCACTTAATAAAGTTGTTTATATAAATCACTATTTTCAAGTAATTCATTATGTCTACCTACAGCTTCAACTCTACCCTGATCAATCAGAACAATTTCATCAGATAATTTTAAAATACCTTTATCACGGCTAATAATTAAAATTGTATGATTTTCACTTAATTTTTCTAAAACTTTGATAATATTTTTCTTATTTGCTTTATCTAAAGAATCTATTATCTCATCAAACAATAAAATTCTACTATCTTTTAAGATAACACGTGCGATAGATAATAATCTTTTAGTCATAGAAGATAACACCATACAATCAGTTCCAATTACTGTATCATAACCATCTTTTAATTTTAAAATCTCATCGTGAACTTTAACCATCTTACAAACTTTTTCTATTTTAGAAAAATCTGGTTCAATTAGCATTAAATTTTCTCTAATACTACATTCAAAAAATATTGGGTTGGATCTAGCATAAGAAATAAGTTTATAATATGATTCGTCATTAATTTCAGCTATTTCATTAGAATCTACTAAAATATTTCCTTCATGTTGACGATTAAGTTTAAGTAATAATTCAAATATTCCCATCTTACCACTATCGGATACACCAGTAATCGAATAAATGGAATTTTCTCGAATTTTTAAACTAAAATCTTTCAAGACTGGATCATTCTTATAACCGTATAAAATATTCTTAAATTCTACCTTTCCTTTGGTATCACTATTATCAATAAACTTACCATCTTCGATACTTTTTCTAGCATATTCAACTATTTTATTATATCTTTTTAGTGAAACAATTAAACCATGATATTCAACATTCACAGTAGAAACTAAAGTAAAATTATCTATTATTTTCTGATAATAACTATATATTATCATGAGAACTCCAATTTCCATAAATCCATCTCTAACTAAATAAACACCATATATTAACATAGCTAGACGGAGAATTTCAAAGATATAGATCGCTACTATATTAGATAAGTTAAACTCTATATTGTATTTAGCATTAGCGTCAACATAGGTTTTTGCGCCATTTTCAACTTTTTTACTAACAAAATTTAAAATATTAAAGCCCTTTATTTCTTTAATACCAATAAATATATCATTTACTATGCTTGTTTTATAATCTAAACTATCTTTTCGCTTTTTATTTAACTTTTGTAAACGACAACCAAATAATAGTATGCCTGTTAAAACAAGTATTGATGAAACTATTGAAATAATAAATACTTCCATGCTTATTGTATAAAAGTAGTAATAAATAAATAAAAATTCTAAAATTTGAACACTTCTATATACTGCATTACAAAAGAAACTACAGATAATATCAACATCACTATTTAAAATATTCATATATTCTCCAATAGTAAATCTTGATAAACTAAATATGGAATTAGCACAAGTATTTTCTACTGCTTTAACTGTATATTCTTTATACATCTTATTATATAAGTTATAAAAAGTTTTTTGTCTTAAATACTCTGTAATTTTATAAATAGTAATTATTATTATATAAATAACTAGCATATGAATTGCTTTTTCATATAATGTTGCTGAAGCAAAATTAATAGCATTACTATATAAAATAGGAATTACTAGTAGTATTCCACGAAGTACTATACATACCAAGTATTCCAAAATAATTTCTTTTTTGCAGTTTTTAAGTATTGTCTTTGTTAATCTTTTGTTCATACGTCCTCCAAACTACCATTCATATTAATTATAACAATACATAGGAATAATTGCAAATAAAAAGAGGTAAAAAACCTCTCTTTAACAACAAATTGTAGTTCCTATTATAATTGCAAGTAAGATGTATAGTACTAATATAATTACATGATTTATATTTGAAGAACTACTTGTTTGAGTACAAGAACACTCATCATGATTAGAATTACAGCAAGCCATGTTGTACCTCCTTACTTATTAAATATAAGCTCCTAATATGATAATTAAAAGAATAAATAATACTAATACGATTGCAGCACCTGATATACCATTGTTACACATTGAAATCATCCTCCTTTTTTGTCTTTTCACATTATTCTATGGAATTTTAGAATATATGTGCTTGAATGATCATAAAATTATTGTAATTTGGACTTTTTTTTGTTATCATATTACTTGTATGGTTGAGTACAAAGTACAAATACAAGGAAGGAAGATATCATGAAAAATAATACAAATATTAAAAAACCATCAAATCAAGGAAAGGAAATGAAAACAGATTATAGTAAAGGAATTATTCTTGGACTTATAATAATTATTATCGTCTTAGTTGGGATTACAGCTTTCTTAATTTATAAAGGAAATCATCCAAAACTATCAGATGGAAAACAAGTTGTTGCCAGTATTGATGGTAAAGACTTTACAGCAGAAGATTTATATGAAGAATTAAGATTACAAGGTGGCTATAGCGTACTAATGAGTATGATCGATAGTTTCATTGTTGAAAAAGAAATTGAAGATACTACTGATGCTAAAAAATATGCCGAAGCTTTAATTGCACAATATGAATTACAATATAAAGATTCTAATGTATCATTTGAAGATGTAGTAATTAGTTCTGGTTATGAAAGTATTGATGCTTTTAAAAAAGCTATTATAAATAATTATTTATATACTGAAGTTGGTGAAAAATATATTAAAAATAGTATTACTGACAAAGAATTAAAGGATTATTATGATGACCACGTTTCTGACGAATTAGGCGTTAAACATATTTTAATTGCTCCAGATGTTGGTGATGATGCAACTAGTGATGAAAAGAAAAAAGCTGAAGAAGAAGCCTTAAAGAAAGCTAAAGAAATCATTAAAAAAATCGAAGCTGGTGAAGATTTTGAAAAACTTGCTAAAGAAAATTCTGATGATACAGGTAGCGCTAGTAATGGTGGAATTATCAATAACGTAGTTAAAGATAAATATATTACAGAATTCTGGGATGCTGCTAATAAATTAGAAATTGATCAGTATACTACTGAACCAGTTAAATCTAAATTTGGATATCATATTATTTATAAAGTAAGTCATACTCCAAAGAAATCATTTGAAGATATGAAAGATTCTTTATATGATAAAGTTGTTACTGCAAAGACTAGTGATGATTCTGATTTAATTGATAAAACTTGGATTGAAATTCGTAAGAAATACAATTTAAATATTGTTGATACTAATATTCAAAAGATATACGATATAACAATTAAAAATATGTAAAAAAACTACAAATGTAGTTTTTTTTATACTTTAATATTATTAATTTCGGAATCGTGAAACCCCTTACTACGAAGTTTATAATATATCTGTTTAGCTAATTCTTCACCTTCATACTTATTACTTAACTTACTATATAATTTATTATATTCTTTACTAATAACAATGTTATTATCATTAAAATGGGTTGTACTTAAAACTTCATTTATTAAGCCATCTTCATAACCAAGATTTTCCATTTCGTAAACTATTTTTTGTTTTAAAGCATAATTAGACTTTATCGAATTACCCTTAATTCTTTTTTGTATTAATTTTTCCAGTTTATGATAGATTTGATCTTCCTCTAATTCTGATAAAAGACTTTCTATAACTTCATACTGAATATTATTAGATAACAATTCGTCTTTTATTTTAATAGGGCCATCACTACTTAATAAAAATCTATCTTGAACATATGCTCTAGCATATGCATAATCGTTAATAAGACGATTATTATTTAATTTATTTATTATTTTATTTTTTTCATCAATTGTGATGGAATACTTATCTAAAAATTTTTCTATTTCTTTACGACAACGCATCTTCTTAGATATAAACTTCAATGTTTGATAATAAACATCCTCTTTAGCATTTTCCTCTTCTAACTTAGCATAATCATCTATTGTTAATTCTTTTTTAAATAATATATTATTATCTAGTATTACATTATCATAAAGTTTAATCTTAGTATTATCCATAAACTCTATTTGATATTTAGAATTATTACATTTTTTGATACTTTTTATCTTTTTCATATACCCCTCCTAATAAGGCATTTTATCACACAAACATTAGTTTGTAAATAGATAATTAAAAAATCTAATTCATTATTTAATGTGAATTAGATCTTTTGAAACTTCTTCTAATGCTCTACCAATATTTTTAGTAGATTTATATTCATTTTCACGCATTTGATAATGTTCGGTTGCCTCAATTTCTTTAACTCTTTTTGATACTAAATTTACTAATAAATATTTTGAGCCAACTTTAACTAGTAATTTATCTATAGATGGATATATCATTTTAGCCTCCTTCTATACCTATAATATAATATATTCTTATTTACTTCAACCAATTGTAAATAATTTGACATATATTTACATTCTATTCAATTACTTCTTTAATTAAACTTGGTATCTCTCCCACTTCACTAGTAATTTCAAAACAATTAAGTAATCTATTTATTTCTAGATCAATATCATTTATATATACTTTAGCAATTTCTTCATCTTTTAAAACATAATCACCGATTTGTTTTAAAAGTAAAATTCCGACTTGATGATCAATCTTATCATCTTTGAGTTTTCTACCACCACCAATGTCTTTAACAATATTTCCTAAACCTAAAGCATCGATTCTTTTAAGAAATCCTGTTTCTTTACTTTTTAATGATATTACATTCTGACTTAGATTAAGAGTATCAATATTACCATGTTGAGCTTTGACAAATTCAAAAAACTTTTTTAAGCCTTCCCTATTTTTTAATTTTGTAATAACCAGTTTTTTTGCTTCTTTATAATCCATTTGTAAACCTAAAGCAACCATATAAGCCCCTAATGTTATAACAAGTTCATTTACATCGTCTGGTCCTTTACCTCTTAATGTATTAATACTTTCCATTACTTCTAAAGAATTACCAATAGCACGACCTAAAGGTCTATCCATATCTGTTATAACACATATAACTTTACGATCATATTCTTTACCAATTTTTATCATAAGATTAGCTAGTTTTCTAGCATCCTCTATATTATTTACTAAAGCTCCATTACCGACTTTAACATCTAATACTATACTATCTGCACCGCTCGCTATTTTTTTACTCATAATACTAGAAGCAATAAGAGGAATAGACGCTACTGTTCCAGTAATATCACGTAAAGCATATATCTTTTTATCAGCAGGTACTAAATACCCCATTTGACTAACAACCGCTACCCCAACATCATTAACCTGCTTGATAAAATCTTCAAAACTCATCTCAACCTTAAAACCTTCAATTGATTCTAATTTATCAATAGTTCCACCAGTATGACCCAAACCTCGGCCACTCATTTTTGCTACTTTGACACCACAAGCCGCTACTAAAGGAGCTAGTATCAAAGTAGTCTTATCTCCTATTCCACCCGTAGAATGTTTATCTACAACTTGACCTGTAATAGCGCTTAAATCAATTGTGTCACCACTACGAATCATAATATCTGTTAAATCAAATACTTCTTCATCAGTCATACCATTTAATACAATCGCCATAAGTAATGAGCTCATTTGATAATCTGGTATTTGCCCATTAACATAATTCATCACAGCATATTCTATTTCTTGATATTCTAATCTTTTATTTAATCTTTTCTTATCTATTATCTCTAGTATATTCATATTATCACCATAATCATTATATCAAAAAAATAGTAGTTCCACTACTATTTTTTCATTCTCCTAGCAATTAATTCAACAGTTCTTTTATGATCTGCTATTAATCTATTATATAAGTCAGTATATTTTTTAAACTCACTTATTATACTTAAGTCTTCCTTAGCAATATAAACATTATATTCCTCTTCATCTTCGCAAATTACAGAAGTTTCACGTCCTAATAAATAATCTGGCTTAACTTCTAATACTTCTAATAATTGAATAAAGTTTTCAAGAGTAGGAATCCTAGTACCATTTTCGTAACCACAAATTGAGACTTTTGATACTCCTAAAATGTCTCCTAATTCTTTTTGCGTAAGATTCATATTTTTTCTTGCTTCTTTAATTCTTTCACCAATGATCATATAATCCTCCGTAATCTATTTGTTAACATCATTATAACAACTAATTATTCATTTGAAACAAAGTTAACTTTTAGATAATTGTTCCTATTGAAGTTAATAACAACTTAATATATAATATTGGTGAGGAGTGATTAAATGGGTAATTTAAAGGATATTCGCATAGAAAATAGTCTGACTTGTCAGGATATGGCCGATACTTTAAGAATAAGTAAATCATATTACTGGCAAATAGAAAATAATTCACGAAAATTATCTTATGAAATGGCTGTTAAAATAGCATCCATTTTCAAAACAACGCCAGACAAGATATTCTATGAAGAATATAAACAAAAATAGTCAAGTCATTTAAGCAGTACCCAATATAATATATTACATAATATATTATTTATAATTTTCAATCTTTTATAACAAAAAAACAGATATATTGAATTAAAATTCTAATACATCTGCTTTTTTTAAATATCTTTATCGAGTTCTTTATAATTTATTTTACCAATCATTGTTTTTGGAAGAGATTTCCTAAATTCAAATTCTTTGGGAATCATATAACGAGCTAAATTTTTTTCACAATAATCTTTTATTTCTTTTTTGACTTGATACGTAGGTTCTACTTTATCCGCTAATACAATGTAAGCTTTAGGGACCTGAACTTTATACGGATGTGGAATACCTACTACACCACAGTTAGAAACAAGTGGATGCTTCATAATAACTTCTTCTATATGAGAAGGATAAACATTATATCCTGATACTATAATCATTCTCTTTAATCGCTGAACAAAAAATAATACACCATCTTCATCCATATAACCTAGATCACCAGAATGAACCCAATACTTATCATCATGTACTCTAATGATATTGTTAGTTTCCGTAGGATCATTTAAATAACCAGGCATAATTGTAGGTCCACTAATACAGATCTCTCCTACTTCACCAGGAGCAACTTCTATTCCTGTATTAGGTTCCATTATTTTAATAATATTACCAGGTAATGGTATACCAACACTTCCTAATTTATCTGATCCTTTAGAACCAATACAAATAGGTCCAGTTGTCTCTGTCATACCATAACCTTGCATTATATTGGTATCACAATTATGCTCCTTTAAAAACTTATTTACCTGTTTGTTTTTAACAATATTTAAACTATCACCACCACTTACTACATATTTGACATATGACATATCTACATTATCCATATAAGCATTTTCTATTAAAGCCTCA
Source organism: uncultured Bacilli bacterium (assembly GCA_947853245.1). Taxonomy (GTDB): domain Bacteria; phylum Bacillota_I; class Bacilli_A; order RF39; family UBA660; genus SIG204. The sequence continues at coordinate 10,672 of CANTWP010000076.1, forward strand.
AACAATGTAGGAACACCAGCTATGACAGTTGGACGATATTTTTTTAACATCTTATCAAATCTTTTAGCATCAAATTGTGGAATTAAAATAGCATTTGCTCCTAAACAAAGTGGTGCATGAATACAAACAACTAATCCAAAACAATGAAATAATGGTAAAATTGATAAAAATGAATCAGAAGGTCCTATCTTAGGAAATATAATTTTAGCTTGTTCAATAACGGAATTGATATTGCCATTAGTAAGTGTAATATTCTTTGGTGTACCAGTTGTTCCACCACTATGTAAAATAACTGCAATATCATCTTTACCTTTAGGTACTAAAACATCCTCTATATATTTATGACCGCGCTCTATAAAATCATGCCATCTAATGTATTTTTCACTTTTACTAGGATAACTTATTTTATGACTCTTAGTTACATAATAACATAAACTTAATAACTTTGGCATAGAATCTGATGCTGAAACTATAATAGTCTTATAAACTTTAGTATCATCAATAATTTTTTTTATTTTATCATAACATAAATCCATTGCTAATAACAAAACACTATTAGTAGACTGTAAAGAAAACTTCATTTCCTCTTCTGCTGATAGTGGATGTAACATATTGGCAATAGCCCCTATCTTGTTAACAGCATAAAAACTAATAACAGCTTCTGGGGTATTAGCCATACAAATGGTAACTACATCACCTTCTCTAACTCCCTGAGATTTTAATGCCCGAGCACAAAAATCAATTTGATTAAAAAAATTCTGAAAATTCATCTTATTATTAAAGTAGTTTATAGCAAGCAAATTATTATTGTACTCATTACATTTAACTAAATATTCATAAATCGATAAAGTTGGCACTTCTATACCGCGTTCATCTTTTTTATAAAATTTATACCAAGGATATATTTCTTTTGTTAATTTTTTTATTTTATCAAATATATTCATACTATCCCTCCAATTATTAAACGTTTTGTTGAATATTTTACAAATGTATTATATAATAAAAATATAAGGAGTATCAATCATCATTGTTATTACTTTTTGTTAAATGTTAAACAAAGATTGATTATGTGTTATAAAATTATGGATAGAAGAATTAAATATACTAAAAATATAATTAAAGAAACTTTTTTTGATTTATTAGAAAAAAAAGAAATTAATCATATAACTGTTAGTGAAATATGTCAAATAGCTGATATAAATCGCGCCACTTTCTATAGATATTATCTAGATGTTTATGATCTATTAGATAAAATTGAATACGAATTTATCGAAGATTTAAAAGCTGCAACGAAACAAGGAAATGAAGAGCAATACACTATTACATCATTTGCTAAACAATTACTAGAAATTTTTATCAAAAATAAACAATTAGTTAGAATTTTATTTAATTCTAAGAATACGATTAGATGTTTAAATGATATTTTAGAAATTGCTTACTATCACTGTAAAAAAGTTTGGGAATATGAATTTCCAAACATCAAAGAAGAAGACATAGAATATGCTACTGTATTTATATTTAATGGAGCGTTAGGAATTATTAACTTTTGGATTCAAAATGATTTTGATAAAAATATTGATGAAATATCTCTTTTAATAACCAAGTTATCATATAATGGAATCAAAAGATTTATCTATAAAAAATAAAGAGTTTATTAAACAAGTAAACTCTTTTCTAGTTATTTAATTTTTTTTAACTCTTTAATTTTAACTTGAAATTTAGGGAAAGCATTGGATAAATGTCTATTCAAAATATTCTTATGTTTTAATATTTCATGAACTTTATTAGTTATTTCTTCAGTACTGTCTTTGGCAACCTTTTTAACTGTTTTACTAAATCCTGCGATTATCTTAAATGAAATTATGTTATCAACTAAATATATAATCAATAAAATATTAGCAAGTATTATCAAAGTTATATTTGATAATAAATTAATTTTAGATACAAAGAAAGGATTTAAAACATACATTACTAAACAAGCTAAAATACCAAATGGTAACATAGTTTCTAAGCAAATTCGACCATTAATATTAAACTTTTTATTACTATAATCCCACCATCTAGCGTGAAATAATTTTTCCATCACTAAACTAGTAAAATACTCTAGTAATGCACAAATCAATATAGCTTTTAACAATAACGCTACTGGATCATCAATACTATTTTCAAGTAAAATAATTATTAATAAACAACCATAACCATATATAGGACAATAAGGTCCAATTAGAAATCCCCTATTAACAAATTTCTTTTTCTGAAAGAAAGTTACAACTACTTCCATTGACCAACCTATAAAAGAATAAATCATAAAAAGAATAATATACTTCGCTACAACTATCATAAATACCTCTATCTAAACAATTTATCAACGTATTTTGTTGGTACTAACATACTATTATCAGAATTAACATTAATTTTTATTTTACAACTATTTAATTTTAATTCTTCACCATCGATACACCAAGAAGTACTCTTATTATCATTAAATGTTATATCTACATGACTAGTTCTATAAAATTCTATAAGTGGATTATTCTCTATTTTTGAACTAAAAACATAATAAAGCACTTTTAAAAGCTCTAATTTAGAAAATGCTTTAATAAACGCTACTTCTAGCATATGATCATTTAATTTAATATCTTTATAAATATTCTTTTTACCACCAATAACACTAGCATTAGAAATAAATATATAAGAATAAATCCCATGATAAGTTTTACCATTTATTTTATAACGTAGATCAAACTTTTCCGTTTTTTTAGGTATCTCTTTAATTCCTTGTATAATATATGCCAAATGACCAAATTTTCTTTTTAAAGCTTGTGGTGTTATATATGGTATAGTAGTCAAACTACCCAAAGTGACTACATATACAAAAGGATGATTATTGATCGAACCTATGTCGTATTTACATCTTACACCACTTAATAATATATCCAAATTTTTAACATAGTCTTTAGTATATCCTAACATATGCCCAACATCATTCGTAGTTCCTAGTGGTAATATACCCACTAAAAGACGATCTTCCCTTTCTAAGTTGCCTTTTATGACTTCATTAAGTGTACCATCGCCACCAGCACATATCACTAAATCAGGATGCCCCAAGCCCTTTATTATCTTAGTAGCATCACCATGTTTCTTAGTATAAATTAATTCTAAATCATAATCATATTTCTTTAAAATCGTATAAAAGTCTTCTATACACTCTTTATCTTTCGTTTTACCACTAACTGGATTATAAATAACAACACATTTTTTCACCAAAATCACCTACTTTATTTATACAATCTTATGTATTTATTGTATCTTAAATACTTATAAATTTCAATGAAAAAAATATGAAATTATTTATTTTCTAGTTTCATATCTTTTATTTTTCTTTGTTTTAACATAATATCCCATTTTTCAAACGTCGAACTTATCCAATTAAAATCATTTGTATCTTCAATCGCATATTCTACGATAACATAGTTATTAAGCTTTTTATTAGTAATTATCATTTGCCAACGGTAGCATTGTTCTCGATCTTTATTTATAGTTTTTTCAATATCAATATTACTATCATCGATATATTGATTAAATAAAACCCAAAAGACTTTATCATATATTACTCTTCTAAATTCACCACCAATAGCTAAATTTTTAGAAAAAGTGTAAGTGTCTGTGTTAATATTCAATGAAAATAAATTTTGATTCTTACTATTATAACTGGTTCCTAAATTTATTTTTACTACACCTGATATCTCAAAAACATTAACGAAATTATCTATAATACTAACAATCTGAAAACATTTACTATCTATTATCTCTGTATTGAACATAGATTCCCCCCTAAGCTAATATACTGATGATTAATATAATTATTCCTGCTAAAATACCACTATAACGAATTCTTTTATCTTGAATTTCTTTTACTTGATTTATTAATTCAAACATAGTTATATAAATTATCATTCCAAGTGTTACCGCTAAAAGTACTCCTTCTAAAAATTCATTACTAGTTAATGATTGTAAAAACATTGCTGATAATCCACCAAAAAATGTGGATAAGGATATACCTATACTAATAAGCAATGTTTTTACTTTACTTTTATTTTTCTTATAAAAAGTAGATGTTATAATCATGCCAATTGGAATGTTATGTAAACCAATACCAATACACATAAGTAAGCCAGCTTTAAATGAGGCAAGTAATGTATTGTATAAAGTAATACCTTCAATAAAATTATGTAAAATAAGTGCTACTGAAGATATAATACCAATGTGATATAAATTAAGTTTATGATCCTTATCATGTTTATGATCATGACCATGATCTGGAACAAACTTATCCAAAATTTTTAATAATTCAATACCAATAATAACACCAATAACAAGAACTATTATATTAAATGGTACTTTAATATATTCTGTTATTATTTCATATGAATCCGGTAATAATTCTAATAATCCTAGCATCAACATAACACCAAATGCCATACTAATTGAAAAATCTACTAATTTTTTATTGTTATTTGTAAAAAGTATCAAAATTGTACCAAATACAATAAACAATCCTACTAACAATGTAAATATTAATTCCATACTAATTCCTCTTTCCCGTAAGATTATAACACTGATTTTATAAAAAAACAACCTTAAAAATTTATATATTTTTTCATAAAATATCCAAACTAAAAACATTAAAACTATTGCTTAAAATTACATATAATACTGTTTTTACTAGAATCAACATTAATAATAGATAATCTTATTATTTAATTCTTTATTATATATATCATTAAAATTAATATTCGTACTAGCAGTTCTATACAAATATAATACTTAATTATATAGTCTCCAATTCTACCAAGAAACCCACTATTTGAAATAAAAGTATATACAGCAATTTCCATATTCAATATAGGTTTCTTGTTAAAAAAAGTAGATTTGTTCGTTAATTGTTATTGTAATATTAGTTCGAGCAACATTAAACAGCCCTTTACCTTTATAGGTTATAAAAGCAATGTGCTTAAAATTAATGCTCTGTTTTCTAACTTATTCTATTGTTAAAATCAATGAGATAGTTTATATTAAATATATTATCTAAAAAAGTTAGAATCTAATACTATTTTGATAAATGCTAATTCTAAAAGATCCTCTATTTTTCTTAAAATATTAGTAATCATTTGTTTAAATTTTATTTTAAACATTTCATTATTATAATATTCCTTGATCAATTTTATGAATGCTAAAAATGTTAATAACTGCATTTTATTCTGTAAAAAATTTTTGTTCTTTAATTTCATGAATTTTACTATTTTATATTTATATTGCATTTAATATCATCCTTTCTAAAAATTAAAAAACACAAAAACAAAGTATGGTTATCTCTAGTTTATTTTGATGTCATAGATTTTATTAGATTTCCTATGCTCACTTAAAATTTATAACAAGAGGTGGTGTCTATGCAACATTTCCATTTATGTAGACAATCATTTTACTTTTTATACAGTATTATTAATAAATATACATGGAAAGGATTTTGCATGAATATACAATATAATTCTGATTTTAAACGAAAACTTTGCATTGATATTTGTCTTAATAGTAAATATAATAATGTTTTTCTTAAAACTTTAGAAAAATGTATTACTGTTTTTATTAAAGATAATCATTGTTTTGAGCCTATAGTTGAAAAAATTAGTGACTTTAAAATACTAAATTCTTCTTCAAATATTGATTATGATGACTTATCTTTCGATGAACTTAACAAAATGTTCACAAAAAAATATTGAAATTACTCACTAAAAAAACAACACTAAGGTTGTTTAAATTAAATTGATAAAACAATTAAACCAAATACTATCACAAGTACAAACATTAATAGTAAGAATTTATATATGTATTTCATCCATTCCTTATAAGAAACATTTAAGTATTTTAATCCTGCTATTAAAACAACACTAACTGGTAAACATAACATAGCTATAGAATATCCTGTTTGTAATAAAATCATCATTACTGGTACATTAGTAACACCATAGGTATCTACTGCACCATATATACTATTTATTAAATAAGGTAAATCATTAAAGAAATAACCACCTACAAATCCCAATAATGTCATTGTTAATACGTAGAATTTATCATTAATACCTAAAATAGAATTAGAAATAGTGGTACTAATATTATAATTATTATTTACCATAAAAGCAAAGATAATAGATGCAAATATAGAATATACTGCTGGTTTAATCATTTGTTTTACACCATCAACAAAACCATCAATAAATTCATCAAATTTAATACTATAAATCCACTTTATTAAGAATGTAAATAATAATATTATTGCAGCTACATCATAATTACCAAAATAACCAATTACTGGTAGAAATCCAAATAATTTTGATAACCAACCAATTTCAGAAATTTTAGAATCTAAATCAGTAAAATAACTAACTCCAAATGTATAATCCCAATTTAGACAACCAACTAATACTAATACTAATAAAATAATTAACATTATTACTAATGGAACTAAACTTTTCTTACTTTCTGCTTTTTCATATAATGGAATTACTTCTTCTTTAGTAGTTTCTAAATTCTCTGTTACTGACTTTTTATTTTTTTTCTTTAATAAACCACTTTGATATAATAAAAATAAAATATATAAAACTGTTATTATAGCAAAGAAAATTACTTTCATTAAAGTTCCATTAAAAGGTTCTTCACCAAAGAAGCTAACTGCTATTACATCATTTCCAAAAATTGAACCTGCCACACCTACAATAATTGATCCTACTGTGGTAGCAAGTGATGTAACTTTACTAAATCCAGCATTAATAAGAATGGCTAATGCAAATGGCACTAATAAAAATAGAACAATTTGATTACCAAATAACGCTGAAATAAGTGCAAATAAGAAGGCAATAATTATTATTGCTAATCCCTTATGTTTTACAACCTTTTTACTTATTTTTTCAACTAATCTACCATATACACCTGTTTTATTCAAAATACCATATAGCCCACCTATACTTAAAAATAATAAAAAGTATTGAGCAAAGATGCCAAAACTATATAGAGGATTGATAAATAATCCAAATAATCCAACTGGCATAGTTTGATCAGAATATTCACTATAAGTAGCACCACTAAATGATCCCGCAGGAACAATCCAAGTTAATATAGCAAAAATCAGAAATGAAATACCTAAAACCTTTAATAAACTATACTTACTATTTTTCTTACTTTTTTCTTTTTTCATTATATAACCTCCATCATCATTATAACACGTTTTCTTTATTGTTAAAGTTTTTTTTCAAAAATTCACCATTTTTTCATCATTTATTTGTTTATATTTGATAGATTTGTTATAATTCTTCTAGGAAGAAGTGATTGGATGGAATTTCAATATAGTGACTCTAATAAAAGATATCATACATTAGACTATTTCTATAAACATAAATTTCATAATAAAGTTTTTAAAGTTAGTCTAAATGCTGGTTTTTCTTGTCCTAATATTGACGGTACTGTTGGATATGGTGGTTGTATATATTGTTCTAAACTAGGTAGTGGTGAATTTGCTGGCAATAAAGAAAAAAATCTAATCGTTCAATTTAATGAAGTTAAAAACATGATGAATCAAAAATGGCCTAATAGTTTATATATTGGTTATTTCCAAGCTAATACAAATACTTATGCTCCAGTTAATATATTAAAAGAAAAATACGAAACTATTCTAAAACAAGATAATGTTATCGGTTTGAATATTGCTACTAGAGTAGATGCTATTAGCGATGAATGTTTAAATTACTTAGAAGAACTAAATAAAAAGACATATTTAACAATTGAACTAGGATTACAAACAATTCACCCTACTACTACTAAATTAATTAATCGCTGCCATTCCTTGGAATGTTTTGAAAATATGGTAAAAGAATTACGTAAAAGAAATATCAACGTAGTAATTCATATTATTAATGGTTTGCCATATGAAACTAAAAATATGATGATCGACACTGCAAAATATCTAAATAATTTAGATATTCAAGGTGTTAAAATTCACATGTTAAGTATTTTAAAAGATACAGCTTTAGAAAATTTATATAAAAAAGAAAACTTTCATATATTATCTAAAGAAGAATACATAGATATTGTATGTGATCAATTAGAATTTTTAAGACCAGAAATAGTAATTAATAGAATTACTGGTGATCCTAAAAAAGAAGACTTAATTGAGCCAACTTGGCTAATTAAAAAATTTTGTGTATTAAATGATATTGATAAAGAATTAAAAAGAAGAGATTCATTTCAAGGTAAAAAATACTAAGTAATTACTTGTTACTTAGTATTTTTATTGTTTAATTAAGCTTGAACATAAATTAAAGTTGCACCTAAATTTAAAGTAACTGGCTCTGCTGAAATACTTGATACATTATTATAGGAAACAGTTAATTTTAAGTTCTTTGTTTCACCAACATTTAAAGTAGAATCTTTTGCTAAATCATTACCATTACTATCAGTTAGTTTGTAGGTAATGTTATAAGCAGCTGCAGTTGCTTCTCCTGTTAATGTAATTGTGTCTAGTTTAGCATTTATACTTCCGGCATTAGTAACACCAAATGTGTAAACTATAGAATCTAGTGGTTTCTCCAAACTAGCATTAAAAGTAAATGAAGTTGCCGCAATGTTGACATTACTAAAAACAGCACCACCAGTGATAGTAGGATTATTAGGTGGATTTGTTAACTGAATAAAGTGAACATCCCAAATCCCACCTTGTTTTGTAACTGTACCACTAACATTTAAAGTTGCTGATAAAGCAGCATAAGCCACAGTTGTAGCTATAATTAAAGCAATTAAAACATATAGAATCATTTGCCTAAAATTATTTTTTTTCATATTTCTTCCTCCTTATAAGTCATAATTTTTTACTATTCATTTATTGTCTGTTTACCTGAATAATCTTCAATGGTCTTTGTTATAGCATCTTTAATTGCTTGGGAACTAATAGTGGCACCACTTACTGTATCTATCTCTTCTAATTGCTGTTGATTTCTAATAATTGTTGTAATATAATTAGCATCAATAACAAGTCCAAAATAAGAATCATTTTGATTTACAACTGTTATTTCTTCAATTACATCATGAACAAATGTAATTCGTAATTGTAAATAACCACCAAAACTCTTTTTATTAACATTATATATTATCTTATCTTCATTATTTTCTATATTTATTATTTCAAAATCCTTTTCTTCTTCATCGTAAATTATAGGAATATCAGATTCATCATAATCTTTTAAAACATTCTGTAATAGCTTTTTTAAAGATGTACTAGTTACAGTTGCACCACTTACAGTATCTACATTATTAAGACTAAATTGATTATTAACTAATGTATCTAAATAATTAGAATCATATATTTTATAATAGAAAGATTCACTTTGTTCTAACACTTTATATGATATAACTTTTTCATTATTAATAATAACTTCTGCTTTAATATCAGATACATATCCTTTTTGAGTAGCAATATAAGTAGTTTTATTACCAATGGTTTCTTTTGATATTATCTTAAAATTAGCATCAACTTTAGAAGCATCTTTTACATAATTATTTCCTATATAAAAGCCTAACCCAATAATAAGAGCCCAGGCAATTAGATATGGAATTAATGAAACTCTAAAATCAAATTTTGCTTTAGAACCTACTATATCAAGTACTCTAGCAAAAATATTCATAACTAATATACTAATAAATACTCCTTCTGGAAAAGGTGTTAAATATCTAATACCTACTGTCAAAATTCCCAAGAATAGACCATATAAGATCTGAGCTTGACAAGTAGTTGGACTAGTGACTGGATCGGTTGCCATAAATACCGCTCCAAACATTAAACCACCACTTAAGATTTGAAATAATGGATACCACATTCCTAAATCATTAATATTACCAATGAAAGAAGTAATAAAAAACACAGTTAGAATATATACTACTGGAATACGCCATTTAATGGCACCAGTAATAGTTAAATAAATTAATGCTAATAAACATAACAAAGCACTGGTTTCTCCTACTGCTCCTGGAATCATACCAGTAAAGAAGTTAATAAGACTGCCATAAGGTTTAACTAATGAATCATAGTCACCAATTCCTTCAACTAATACTGCATTAGTAAGCGGTGTCGAGGAACTAATTGTATCAACTTCTAATTTATTCAAATATCCCCCATCTACTTGAAAATAGCTTGAGAATAATAGAAATATGAATAAATATCCAATCAAAGCAGGATTAAAAATATTTTTACCAAAGCCTCCAAAAATCATTTTACTAATAGTTGCTACTGCAGCACCAAGTAATACTATCCAAATGGGCATATTAATAGGAAGAACCAATCCTAGAAAAAGACCTGGAAAAAAACTATAAGAGTTTCTTATATACCTAATTATATCTTTGTTTCTCTTTTTCAAAAATACTATAGCGTATAATGTTTCAATTATAAAAGAAACTAAAGATGGTAATAAAATAAATAATAACGGATAAAAAATATGTATCAAGTCTATTTTTCCAGCCTGGTAAGGTAAAAATCCATTCTTATAAACAGTAAATACTATAATTGGTAATAATGCTAAAATTAAATTTAACATCATCTTACTAGTCGTATTTTTACTTTTTATATATGGTCCAATTATTTTAGTCATATTATTTCACCCCACTATCCATTTTTTTCTTAGCTTCGATTACTAATTCACGCAATCTTATTTTAGATGGACAGATATATGAACATAATCCACACTCAATACAACGTTTTGCCTTTAATTTTTTTATATTTTTAACGTTTTTTAAATTATCCTTAATCAGAACTGGTGATAAATGGGCTGGACATACATCTGTACATTTACCACAACGCATACAGTTAACAATATCATTATCACTAACTAAATCTTTTAAAAGCACGCAACTACAATTAGCAGTAATAATTAAATCTTTATCATCTATTTCACTACCCATCATAGGACCACCTGCTATTAATAAATAATTCTCTTTAACAGTTCCTCCAATGTGCTCAATAACATCAGAAGCAAGTGTTCCAATCTTTACTAATATATTTTGAGGTTCTTTTAAATCTTCTCCTGTAAAAGTAACAATTCTTTCAACTAGTGGCTTATGATATTTTAATGCTTCATAGATAGCTAACATAGTAGAAACATTATTAACAACTATTCCCTTTTCTAGTGGTAACTTATGATAATCAACACCTTTTACTTTGGTAATTAAACCTCTTTCCCAACCAGCAGGATAAATATTGTTAACTCCAACTACTTTAATCTTAGGATAGGTACCTAAATAGTTATAAAACTTTTTAATTAACTCATTATTACTCTTCTTTATAGCTATAATACCTTCTTTAATACCGTTTATTTCCATAACAGCATCTACTACTTCAAGTAATTCTTCCATTTTATCTTGAACTAAAACGTAATCGGCTGTTATATAAGGTTCACACTCTACAGCATTTACAATTAAAGTATCTACTTTTTTATCAGTATTATATTTAACATAAGTAGGAAATCCAGCGCCACCCATTCCTATGACACCACAAGTTTGTAATACTTTAATAAAATCTTCTTTAGAATATTTACTGATCTTAGTAACTACTTCTTTTTTAGAAATAACTTGTTCTTTAAAATCATTTTCGATCTTAACACACTTTACTTTAGAACCATCTAAATAGGATTTTTCAATAAAATCTATAACAATACCACTTACACTGGAATGAATAGGAATACGAAAATTGCCCTTACTCTTACCAATAATACTACCTTTATATACGTAATCACCTTTTTTAACAACTACTGTTATATTTTTATCACTACCACTAACTAATGGAACGTATACATACTGCGGATTTAAAAATGAATTTATTTTATTATATTTTGATAAATCTTTTCCTATATCTAATTTTTTACCAACTATCATACATATCCTCCATTATCACCATTATACCCTGTTTTAGCTTAAATGAAAAGGTATTTTATGAATTTATGTCAATTAAAAACAACCAACTTAATATAGTCAATTGTTTTAGATTTATTAATAATTATAATATCTTTTTATAATCAGTATTTTTAAATTCAAAACGAATGCTACTAACACCAATGTTATAATAATCTTGATAATCCTTTAACCAATGATCTTTGTAATCAATAATATAAGTAAAACCATTTCGCTCTTCTATTAAATATTTATTAGCAAATTTATCTACTAAGAATAACTGATTATTAGTGTTATAGTACTTATTAATATTAAATTTAGTAATCATAGCTTCTACTTTCGAATAAGCAATTATCTCTAAATTAGGTAACGAATTATAACGTTCATGATATGCTTTTACCATTCTTTCAATTTGAACTTTTGTAAGTTCATAAGATAACGTTACTCTGCTAACACCAAGACTATGAAGAAGCGCTACTGCATAAGAATTAACAACATTTAATGAAAAATCTGATGCAATTATATTTTTATTTTCAAGACCACCTAATTCACTAATCATTACAGGATAATTAACAGTACGACTATGTTCTATTACTTTAGGTAATTTTAATATAACTCTATCATCACCCTTTATTTGCTCATATAAGTTATTATTCTCTACATAAATATATTGATAATTATCATTTTTTACTTTTTCATATGTGTCTTTTGTATCGATCAAACAACATAAAATTTTATCTTGATAAAATTCTTCTAATTTACGATTATAAGTATCTTTTTTATAATTGATAGAATAAAGTCTTTTATCATCTAATAATGTACAAGCTTCTCTTCTAATATCATTTAAATCCTTATTACTAACAAATGCATCTTTATCCATATCTATTTCTAAATTAGAAAATTTATATATAGTATTACCTAAACGATCTATTTGTTTTCTAATATCTAATTCAGTAAGTGGATAATTTAAAGCTTGATTTACTATTCCTTTTTCTATAACAATTTCTTTTTTATTATCATTTAATATTAAAGTCAAAGGTAATCCCTTTTTAACAACGATTTTTCCTTGTATGAATACTTTATGATTATTATCTTTAATTGTCTTTTCTATTTTTCTAAGTTGTTTTTGATCAGTTGTTTTAACCAAAGTATCATTTCTTTTTATCATGCCATCTAAAGGAAAAGATATAATTTCTCCCTTTTTAGCACACTCTACTCTTTTATGATCTTTATACATAATAGTAATAGTACAACCAAGATCTCTTTCAATAATGCGAACACCATCACCTAAATTTAATTCATCAGTTAAACTTACAGTGACAAAGCCATTTTTACAATTAATTACTTTTCCGATTTCTATACCTAAATGATTAGGGCGATAAGTTCCTACTATATTGTTATTATTCTCATTAAGTAAGAATCCCTTTGTAAAGCCACGATTAAATATTTTTTTCATATCTTTGATATCATTAGAAGAAATATCTATTTTATGATTATTTACATAAGTATCTATGGCTTTACGATAAAGTGATACGATTAAATATACATATTCTGGACGTTTCATTCTACCTTCTATTTTTAATGAATCAATTCCAGCATCAATTAAATCACCTATATTTTCTAATGTACATAGATCTTTAGTACTAAGAGGATAATCATTTGAGTTATATTTATGATTCATAGCATCTTCTATTTTATAAGGAAGACGACAACTTCCCGCACAAGCTCCTCTATTACCGCTTCTTCCACCAATCAGACTACTCATTAAACATTCCCCAGAATAACTAATACATAAAGCACCATGAACAAAAACTTCAATTTCTAAATTAGTGTTTTTTTTTATGTTCTTTATATTATCTAAACTACATTCACGTGCTAAAACAACACGTTTGATTCCCATCTTTTCACAAAATTTAACACCATCT
>CANTWP010000077.1 GCA_947853245.1 uncultured Bacilli bacterium
ACTAAGCATAGTATCTCCTGGGCGAAGAAATGCAAATAATGCAACAGTTAAAGCATGAGAGCCAGATATAAACTGATTTCTTACTAATGCATCTTCGGCACCTAAAACATCAGCAAAAATACTTTCAATTGTATCTCTGCCAATGTCACCATAACCATAACCTGTAGTTGAAGAAAAATGAGCCTCGGATACATTATTTTTTTGAAATGCATTTAATACTTTCAAACTATTATATTCACATAAATTATCTATCTCTTTAAATTGTGTTTCTAAAGATATTTCTACTTCTTTACTTAAATTAATTATTTTTTCAGAAATTCCTAATTGTTCATACATATTATCCACTATTACCATCCATCCTAACTACACTACCACTTGGTAAATTATCATTGTTAACTAAATCAAATATCTTTTTAGCAATTTCATTTGGTGAAATTAATTCCTTTTGACCCACTCTCTTTAATTCACTTTTTAAAAATTCAGGATCCATTTCTAAAATACTCTCAGTCTTAACCCAATTAGGAGCAAGAGCATATATTCTAATATTGGTATAAACAATACTTAAAATTTGTGTTAAATTATTCAACCCCGCTTTAGAAACCGAATAATCTATATTATAAGTACTACCAGTATCTATTCCATCAGTTGAAGAAATATTAATTACTACACTAGAATTTAATATACTTGATAAACCTCTTATCAAAATAAAAGGTGCTATTAAGTTTACTTCTAAAACATTTACAAATTCTTTTTTTGATTTTAAAGATATATCACAATCTAAAGAAATGGCCGCATTATTAACTAATACATCTAGATGATCGGTTATTGATTTAATATAATTTATTAAAGCATTTATTTCGTCTTCTTTAGATAAATCGGCTTGATATAAATAAACGTTAATTACGTACTTTTGTTCTAAGGTTCTTTTTAGATTTTCTGCTAATAAACTACTACTATTGTAATGTAAAATTATATTATAACCATTCTTCGCAAAAATTTCCGCTACTTTAGCACCTATTCCTTTGGCTGCTCCAGTTATACAAATTATTTTTTTATCCATAAACCGTCACCACTTCTTGTCATATTATATCACAATATCTAAAATTTAAAAGTGAAAACATTGTAAACTGTCCTAAAAGATAATATAATATACATAGTAGTAGATGGTGATGAGAAAGTGAAAAAAAAAATTAGTTTTAATTTCTATATTATTAGTAATTTTATTATCATTAATTTCATTAACTTTTTTATTTTTTAAAAAAGATATTTATATAGAAGTAGCAGAATCTTCACCATATTATATTAATATAAATAGTTCTTTTAAAGAACCAAAAGTACAAGCTTATTATTGTAATAAATATTTTAAGAAAAAATGTGAAAATATTACAGAAAAATTAAATATAACTAACAATGTAAATATTAATGAAATGGGTACCTATAACATAAATTATTCTATAAATTATAAAAAAATTAAGAAGGAATATAAACTAGAAACTATTGTTACAGATTTAGAATCACCAATTATTACTTTAGAAAATACTAATAAAAAATATATATGTCCTAATTATAATTTAGATGATTTTAAAGATTATAAAGTAATCGATAATTATGACACTGATCTTGAAAATAAAGTTACTAAATATATTAAAGATGGAAAACTATATTATACAGTTGAAGATTCTCATGGTAATAAAGGAGAAACTAATGTAGATGTAGAAATAGCGGATAAAGATGCTCCTAATATAATATTAAATGGTTATGAAGATATTTATTTATTACAAGGAACTGAATATAAAGAACCAGGTGTAACTGCTTATGATACTTGTGAAGGCAATTTAACATCGAAAATTATTATTTCAGGAACTGTTGATGTTAATAAGATAGGAGAATATCAAATTACCTATTCTGTTGAAGATAGTTCTAAAAATAAACAAACAAAAACTAGAACCATTCATATATATAATAGTTCTATTGGACAAGATGTTAAAAAGAACGGAAAAATAGTGTATTTGACATTTGATGATGGTCCTAATGCTTATACTAAAAATATATTAAGTATATTAGATAAATATCAAGTAAAAGCTACATTCTTTGTCACAAACCAATTTGGTGGCTATCAATCATTAATTAAGGAAATGTATGAAAATGGACATAGTCTTGCTATTCACACATACTCTCATCAATATAAAAATATCTATAATAGTGAAGAAGACTATTTTAATGATTTAAATAAAATGGATAAAATAATATTTGAACAAACTGGAATTCACACTAAATTGGTAAGATTTCCAGGGGGTAGTTCTAATACTATTAGTAAGTTTAATCCTGGTATAATGACCAGATTAAGTAAATTGTTAAATGACAAAGGGTATAAATACTTCGATTGGAATATAGATAGTGGTGATACTGGCACTATTAATTCTAATAAGATTGCTAATAACGTAATAAATGGAATGAAAAGCAACAAAAACTCTGTTGTTCTAATGCATGATATAAAATATGCTAATAAAGAGGCTTTAGAAAAAATTATTTATTATGGACTTACTAATGGATATACATTCTTACCACTAGATGAAAATAGTCCTACTGTACATCATTCTATAAACAACTAAAAAACTCCTTTTTTGGAGTTTTTTAGTTATTATTACTAAGATATTTAGAGAATACTTTTTGAACTTCTTTTCCTACATTTGATATTACTTCTTTATAAGTATCACGTTCTTCTAATAATTCAGTATGTTCAGCTTGTAATTGAGCATTTACCTCCGACAACTGAGATATTTGACTTTTTAATTGATATAACTCGTTTCTTAAATTCTCATTTTCTTTTTGTAAATCCGAATAATCACTGTTACCATCTTGATCTAAAGCAGCATTATTTAAAACATTATTATAAGCATTAATTAATCTTTTTAAATTGTTACCTAAATATGGCAAACTATCTATCGTAGCACTTGTTATTGTTTTTTTATTTTCCATAAAATCTAGAATAGTATTAATATTATCATAACTTTGCTGGGTCTGTTTTGCTAACATACTATAGTCATAAGTGATACAAATTTTTCCATTAAAGGCATCTCTATATTTTTCTAGAGCCGATATTTTATCATTTTTTTCATTTGGCTTTAGTATAGCATTAATTCTATAATCATCAAATTTGCTTCTTATTAAGATTTTTGACATAAATGTTAATTCTTGATTCATTAATTGTGCACCTAGTCCACTTTTTAATTCATCAAAGCTTGAAAACATTTGATTTGTAGTTGCAATATAACCATTTTTACTACAAGAAATTCCCAATACTAAATAATTATCATTATTATCCTTTGAACATAATATATATTCAGCATTAATAGGATCAACCCCATTAGAATGGCAAATATCTCTATTTATTTTACATACAAATTCCATTTGATATACATTTGGCTGAATATTGTTTTCAAAAGCAATTAATTTAGATCCTGTATAATCTGAAAACATTTGCTTAAAATCTAGATAACCATTTGATATCTTAGAATAAATGCGATGAGTATTTTCGTTTTCACATAATCGATTCAAAACCTCAATAGCCGACCTCGATTGAAATGTTAAACATGACGTTGAAATAATATAGTTAACATTGACTCCCAATAAATGGGCAATTGATGATTCTGGAATGGAATACGTAAGATGTTCGCCATTTGCCAAATATAATTCAAACAGCTTTTCATTTGCATGTCTTCCATAATAATCTCTCACGCTATTTCTTATACACTCGATAACCTGTTCATAAGCGGTATATTGAATATTTTCCATAAAAATTTCCCCCTTTGTCGCTTATGCTATCACAATTATTATATATTGTCAAATTAGTATTATTAATATAATACATAAAAAAACACGCGAATTGCGTGTTTTGGATTATTTAATTTCAATATATTTTTTATTTTCAGCTTCTTCTTTTTTAGGAACTATAATTTTTAACATCCCATCCGCAAAAGTAGCCTCAATTTTATCACTCTCTAAATCTCCTAGATAGAATGATCTAGTATATTTACCATAATTTCTTTCTTTGCGAATATAATTTTTCTTTTCTTCAGTTTCTTCTTTATGTTTTTCAGCAGTAATAGTTAAATAACCATTTTTAGCCTCAATTTGTATTTCGTTTTTATCAAATCCAGGAATATCCATTTCAATATGATAATCACCATCTTCCTCGTAAATATCACATTTCATGTTATCTACCTCTTTTGCAGAAACAAAATTATCAAAAAAATCATCTAAATAAAATTTTCTTGGGATTAAATCCATATCTCTCATCTTCCTTTCACATTATAATAATATCATATTTCTTAGCACTTGTCAATATGGAGTGCTAAGAAATATTTACATTTTATTATATGTAAAAGAAAGCATTTTATACACGCTTTCTATAATTAATAAATATTAATAGTTTTTTTATCAAATATACTAAATGGAATATAAAATTTTTTTTGATTTTTAGAAGTCATTACTATTGAATAAGAATGATTATTACTTGAATCATTTAATAAATAACTATATTCACAATCTTCTAATAGCGAATCAACAGTTAAATCAGATAAATCATATTTATCTATAATATATTGTTTTATAACAGCAGTATAATCGTATCCATCAGCAAACAAATCTTCTAAATTTTCTAATATATTACCATTTGCTAGCAGTACCAACGAATTAAATGTATGATCTTTAGATTGATATTTCGTAAAATTAATGAAATTATTTACACTTTTTTCTTGACGATGTAAATTATAAACATCAGTTTTTAAATCATTTTTAAAATATTCTTGTTCTATTATATAAATATCACTAGTAATAGTCAATTTGTAAATACTATATTGAATACTTTCTAATTCTGTACTGCCATCTTTTGAAAGATCTAATTTTGGTAATTGTTCTAAGGTACCACTTTGATTTAAATATATAAATTGATTTTTCTCACACTTAGAAATACTTTCAATTTCATTATTAATTACATCTTTAATTCCAGTTAATATATCATCGGTAACATTTTCTTCACTATTATATACTGCTAAATCTGTATAAACATTTTCACTAGTATAATCTAATATACTATAAATTCCATTATCACGATAAGAAGCTATTAAGATATCCTTTTTAGCAAGATTATTATTTTTATAAATAGATACATTAGTTAAATACTTAGTGTGCAAAGAAATAGAATCTGCATATTTATAATAAGGGATCTCTACAGTAAAACTGTCTAAATTTAAATAAATACTAAATTGATCAAAGTAAAAATTGTATTTTGAATCATTAAATAATTGTAATAAATAATTTGAATCTAAGTCTTTATCAGTATTAATATCTATTTGGTGTTTCACTATGTCTTCAATAATAACATTAGTCATAAATAAGTCATCTAAATCTAATTCAGAACCATTTACTAAGTTATAATTTAAAGTATCAACTATAATCTGTTTATCTTCATTTAACGTATAAAAAATCACCGATAAAGTATTACCAAAATTACCACTTACTTTTACATACAAGTTTTTAAAATTAAATGATCCATCATTAATTAAATCTGTTAAATTATTTTTAATACTCTTATTAATATTGTTTTCAACTTTAGCTTTTTTTAACCCGTCTAATTGAATATAAGAACAATCTACATCATTAATTATTATTTTCTTTTCTTCAAATAATAATGAATTTTCATCATACAAACTATTTAAGTCGATACTTTGTTCTTGATCATTATTTATATAATGTCGTTCAAAATCATTCATATGAAAATGTATTGATATAGAAATTATAAAGACTAACAATAAAATAAATATAAAAATACCAGTCTTATCTTTAATCATAAATCCTCCTTAACTTTATACATATATTATATACTTTTTTATTCTATCATACAATTGATTAACAAAAAGTTTTAATAATATGAAGTTGACAACAATATATCTTTTGCACTATAATTTTAAATGGAGAGTGAATAATGGAAAAATTAATTAATAAAATATTTCGAATATTTAATTTATCATCTATTATCTTTTTGATTATTGGAATTATATTAGCATTTTTCCCTGCTATATCATTATCAATTATATCTTATTCAATTGCGGGTATTTTAATTGTTTTTGGTATTAGTTTTATGGTAGAACAAACAAAATCTATATTTTGGGGAAGCTTTTCTATTGGTATCGTTGCACTGATATTAGGAATTATTATATTGATTTCCCCTAGTTTTCTAACAAACGTTATTCCAATTTTTTTAGGTATAATGATTATTTTAAGTGGTATTTATAAAATAAATATTACAATTAATATTAAGAACGCTGGAAATAATAATTGGATTTTTTCTCTAATTATAGCTATATTAAATATCATATGTGGAATATTTTTACTATTAAATCCATCTTTTGGAGCTATCACCATTACTTCATTAATTGGAATAACATTAATTATTTATTCAGTTTCTGATATTATAGATGCTATTATATTAAAGAACGATATTAAAAAAATATTCTATAAATAAAATTTTACATAATTATAATATGTGCTTTAGATTACCAACAAAGTGGTATGTTCAATTTGAATATACTGCTTTTTGTTTGATAAATTTTAATGACTGAGTAATTTTTTTACAATATATTACTTAATGCCATTATTTTAAAATATTTTTTATCATAAATTTACCATTCTATTTAAATTATGTACAACAAAATCATAGTGGTATTTTACTCATTTTTGAGTAATCTACTTCCTTTCTTTTTATTTTATCATGTCCACACTTTTTCTGTATAATTTATTGTAACCGTTCCAAAATTCTCTCACCAATTGTATCACTACATTATTTGCATAATGCCTAAATAAAAAAGTATTTACAACATCAATATTAATGTGGTATAATACTGCGGTTAGAAAAGAAGGGTTAGTATGAAAAAAATTAGAAATATAGCAATTATTGCCCATGTAGATCATGGAAAAACTACATTAGTAGATAGTTTATTACAAGGTTCGGGAACATTTAGAGAGAATGAAGAAGTTGTAGAATGTGTAATGGATTCTAACGATATTGAACGTGAACGTGGAATTACAATTTTATCAAAAACAACTTCTATTAATTACAAAGATTATCGTATTAATATCTTAGATACACCAGGTCATGCTGATTTTGGTGGCGAAGTAGAACGTATTATGAATATGGTAGAAGGAGTATTGTTAGTTGTAGATGCCTACGAAGGAACTATGCCTCAAACTCGCTTTGTATTAAAGAAAGCTTTAGAAGCAGGGGTTACACCAATTGTTATAGTTAATAAAATAGATAAACCTGTTGCTCGTCCTACACAGGTAGTAGATGAAGTGTTAGATTTATTTATTGAATTAGGAGCCGATTTGGATCAGTTAGAATTCCCAGTGATTTATGCTTCAGGGTTAGCTGGGACATGTAGTTTATCACCAGAACTTTCTACTCAAGAAAAAACAATGGAACCAATTTTTAATGCTATTATTGATTATATACCAGAACCTGATGTTGATTTAGAAGGTGGATTTCAATTTCAACCAGCACTACTTGATTATAATGATTTTGTGGGAAGAATCGGTATTGGCCGTGTAAAAAGAGGAACTGCTAAAGTTAATGAAATGGTCTCTTGTGTCCGTTTAGATGGTAGCATTAAACAATTTCGTATTCAAAAGATACTTGGTTTTGTAGGATTAAAGCGTGTAGAAGTAGAAGAAGCTAGTGCTGGTGATATTGTCGCAATAGCTGGTCTTTCGGACATTAATGTGGGTGAAACAATTTGTTCGATTGGAAAAGAAGAAGCCTTGCCACATTTAAGAATTGATGAACCAACACTACAAATGACATTTGGTGTTAATACTTCACCATTCTGTGGTAGAGAAGGTAAAATTGTTACAGCTAGCAAAATTGCTGAACGTTTAAGAAAAGAAACCGAAAGAGATGTGTCTTTAAAGGTAGAACCTAGTGATAATGAATCATTTATCGTATCAGGACGTGGTGAATTACATTTATCTATTTTAATTGAGAATATGCGCCGTGAAGGATTCGAGCTACAAGTATCTAAACCACAAGTTATCAAAAGAGAAATAAACGGAGTGACTTGCGAGCCATATGAACAATTACAAATTGATATTCCTGAAAAATATATGGGAAATGTTATTGAAGCATTAGGCAATCGTGAGGCAGAAATGCTCAACATGACGCAAAGTGATGGACAAGTTAGAATTAATTATGTTATTCCATCACGCGGGTTAATTGGTTTTTCTACAAACTTTATGACAATGACTAAAGGATATGGTATGATGAATCATACTTACTTAGAATATCGTAAAATAGCAGGTAGTCAAGTAGGAGAAAGAAAACTAGGGGTACTTGTTGCAGTAGAAGCTGGAAAGGCCACGGCATATGCGTTAGGACAGTTAGAAGACCGTGGAGTAATGTTTATTGAACCAGGTATGGAAGTATACGAGGGTATGATTGTTGGTGAACATAATCACGATGATGATCTTGCTGTTAACGTAGTTAAAGGCAAAAAACTTACCAATACTCGTGCCTCTGGTAGTGATCATACAGTTGTGTTAGATAGACCTAGAATTATGAGTCTAGAAACTTGTTTAGATTATATTAATAGTGACGAATTGGTAGAGGTTACGCCTCTTAATTATCGTTTAAGAAAAAAAATTTTGAACACAGAATTAAGAAAAAAAGCTAATGCTAGAAAATAATAATGAATAAAGGGAAATACAAAATGTACTGTGTTTCCTTTTAAATTACAAATTTTTTAATAAAAAAATTGATTTTAAACAAATTACCATTTATAAGAAAGTATGATAAGCTAATATGAAATTGGTGATAATCTGTACGATATGCAGTTATTTTTTAAATTTGGTGCTGAAATAATTTAGAAAGATACCGGAATTTTTATTAATGATAAAGAAAAAGTTGACGTAGTAGGCGTAAATGGTGCTATGGAAACGACACATTTTAAAATTATTCTAAAAAATCCAGAATTAGATTCTGGATTACCATGATAACGAGTAAACAAAAAATTGGCTATTTAACTCAAACGATAGAGCTTCGTTAACATTAAAAGATAGTGTTAAATTTTTTGTTATCAGGTAACCTATTAATTTATTAGAAAATCAAATTATATATTTATATTTAAAGATTTCAGCAGAATCAAAATAAAAAAACAAGATAGAATTTTAAAAAAAATAAGTAAAATCATGCGTTACTTGAATATTATGAAGATTGTCAAGCAAAAGATATATTATTTGATTTAATTAATAAAATCCATATCGACTATAGTTTAATTAATTTAAAACTGAAAGATTTATCTAGTGGTCAAAAGTCTAAAATAGCATTTGCTCATTTGTTATATTTTAGGTAGAATTATTATTAGATGAATATACTAATCATTTAGATCCAGAAACACAAAAAAATAATTAGTATGAATTTTAATAATTATACAAAACTATTATTTTAGTAAATCATAATACAGATTTTGTTAAACAAATTGGTATAGACAGGATGCTTATTTTACCTCAAGGTAAAATAACTAATTATTCTAAAGAAAAATAAAAACATTATCACAACAACTGTTTTTAAATTATAAAATATTATGATATACTTAAAATAGGAGATGGTTATATGGGACTTATGAATTACGCAATGAGTGGAAATTTTTCAAGATTTAATGATAAAGTTAAGAAAATATCAAAAGAAGAGAATATTAGTTATTTTAAGATAATGTTTAAGTTTTTTGATTGTTTTCTTATTTTAAAATGTGGATATAGTGATTATTTAAATTATGAATTATATAAGAAAAGTAGAAAAGATATTAAAGAATATGTATCAATTAATGATCAAGATAAATTTTATGCAATAGTTTCTCCTAGTGAATATAAAACAACGTTTTCTGTTAAACCTAATTTTTTGAAGACTTTCAAAAAATACATTAATAGAGATTTTTATACTAGTGATCAAAGTATTGAAACATTAAAGTGTTTTTTAGAAAAACACGATGTTTTTATGTTAAAACAAACAGATGGTTTAGGTGGTCATAATGTTACTAAAATGTCTAGTAATGAGGTAACTAATATAGAAGAATTTTTAGCTAAGATTAAAAAAGATAATTTATTCTTAGAAGAATATGTAGTTCAAAATAGTGAAATTAATAGAATATGTTCAACTAGTGTTAATACTATAAGAATTATGACATTTGGCTATAATGGTAAATCAAGAATATTATTTGCATCATTAAGAGTTGGAAACGGTATAAACAGTGTAGATAATTTTCATCAAGGTGGTATGGGAATATTAGTTGATACAGAAACAGGTAAACTTATTGGTAATGCTTTTGATAAAGATTTAAATGAGTATAAGCATCATCCAAAATCTAAGATAAAATTTGATGGTTTTCAAATACCTAATTGGGATAAGATTAAAAAATTAGTATTAGAAGCAGCTTTAGTTGATGAACATATACATGTTGTAGGATGGGATGTGGCTGTTTTAGAAGATGGCGCAACATTTATTGAAGGTAATAGAAGACCTGGATTTGATCTTGTACAAGTATTATCTAAACGTGGTAGAAAAGATATGATGCGTGAAGTTTTAGATGAAATCAATGCTCATGAAGGAACTAATTATAGAATATAAAAAGACATATAAAAGCACTAAGTTTGTGATATGAACCTTATAGGTTACATTTCATTGTTCTTAGTGCTTTTATTTAAGCATTATCAATTAATGTAGTGATAATATCGGTATAAGTATACCCATCATTAATAAATAATGAAGGATACATACTGATTGTAGTAAAACCTGGTAAAGTATTAATTTCATTTAAATATACTTTATTATTTATTTCATCATATAAAAAATCCATACGTGCTAAAGAAGAAGCATTTACTCCAACAAAAGCTCTTTCTGCATAATTTTTAATTTCTTCTTCTATATTAGTATTTAAGTCTGCAGGAACAATAGTATATGACTCTTCATTTTCATATTTGGCATTGTAATCATAGAATTCATTAGCGGCTTTTATTTCTCCAATAGAAGAAATAATTATACCCTTATCATAGATTACTGCACATTCTAGTTCTCTGGCCGTTATAAATTTTTCAACTAATACTTTTTTATCATAATTAAATGCTTCGATTATTGCTTTTTTTAATTCTCTTTTATTATTAACCTTACTAATTCCTATAGAAGAACCCCCATTAGCAGGTTTTACAATCATAGGGAAATCTAATGTTTTTATAATATCTTTTAGTGTGATATCTTCTGTTACTTCTACAAATGGTATTTGTGGAATATCTAAATAATTAAATATATATTTAGAGAATACCTTATCCATGCATAAAGCACTGGTTAGAGTTTTACATCCTACATATTTAATATTAAATAAATCAAGCATTCCTTGTAATCTTCCATCTTCACCGTTAGCTCCATGTAATACAGGGAATACAATATCAAAGGATTTAACAAAATCAATTATATTATCTATTTTCTTTATATTAGCGGTTTCCCAGGTTATTAAATGATTGATACTGTCCTGATAAAGATACCATTCATTATTCTTAGAAATTACAACTGATGTTACTTCAAATTTTGTTCTATCAATATTTTCTAATATACTTGTAGCAGATAGACAAGAAACATTGTGCTCAAATGAATTCCCACCAAATAAAATTAAAACTTTTTTCATAAAACACCTCAATAAAGTATATAGTTAATTGTGAATATTATGCTTGATCAAAACATAATATTGTGATATATTATTATTGATTTAAAAATTATTTTGTCATTCTTTTTTAGATAAGAACCTGAAATAAGTATTAAATCAAATCTAAAAAGGAGGACATATCATGCAAGATAAAACTATAGTTTGTAAAGATTGTGGTAAAGAATTTATTTTCAGCGTTAGAGATCAAGAATTTTACAAAGAACAAGGATTCCAAAATGAACCTGTTAGATGTAAAGAATGTCGTGCTAAGAAAAAGGCTGAGCGTAATAACTTCCGTCAACAAAATAATTAGAAAAAAAACTCTTATCTTTTTAAGAGTTTTTATTTTTCTATTTTTGTTAAAAAATTCACTTCATTATTATCATTTCTAAAAGGTAAAATATTAGCTAAATATCCGTATTGATTCTTAAAACTAATTTTAAAATCAGGATCTTTTAATATTTCTTTTCTTATAACAATGTTAGTCTGTTTATCTATTGTATCTATAGAATATAAAGGAGCTATTTCTTTAAAAGAATTATTATTATCTAGTTCTATTTGATTGATTTTAAAATTATATAATGGGTATAATGAATTGATTATTATATAGTCATTTTTTTTATCTAATTTAATAAATGAGTCGCCATCTTGTACATCATAATTATTTTCATTGCGAATTGTAAAATAAGATATATCTTGGTACTTTTTAACTATTTCATTTAATGTATCAATTAAAATTTTGACTTTTTCAGAATCTTTTGTGTGACAGTACTTATTATTATTTTGATATTCCATATAATAGTTACTGGAGATATCGAATTTATAAATAATGTCATTAGTGGTAATAGTTAGTACATTTTCATTAATATTAATTGCTTTTCCACAGTAAAAATTAATATTATTAATAATGGTGGTTATTTTATTGTAATCATCTTCAACTATATTAATATTATTGTAGTTAATAGAAATTGTATTGTTAATACTGATGGTGTGTTTAGAACAACCAGTTAATATTATTATTGTTATTATAAGTAATATAAATTTTTTCATAATTCACCCCAGTTTTATTATGAAAAAAAATAAAGAAAAAATACTTTCTATGAAAGTATTTAGACCTGTTTTTCTAAGTAATAATTTCTTAATTCTTTAAATCTCTGATAATGAATAATTTCTCTTTGACGAAGAAATGATAATGGCCCTAAAAGATCCGGATCGTTTGTTAAATCCATTAAATGTTCATAAGTTGCACGTGCTCTTTGTTCCGCTGCCATATCACTTTCTAAGTCAGCAATATAATCTCCGCTAGCTTCTATATAGGCAGTTGTAAATGGTACTCCAACTGCATCTGTAGGGAATAGCGCATGATCATGTTGGACAAAATGGCCACCTAAACCAGCAGTTTCTAATTCTTGAATAGTAGCTCCAGTAACTAACTGAGCTATCATTGCTGAGATCATTTCGACATGAGCAAATTCCTCAGTAGCAATATCTGTAAGTAATGCTTTTCCTCTATCATCAGGCATTGTATATCTTTGATTTAAATAACGAAGTGACGCTGCTAATTCAGAATCTGGACCACCATATTGTGCTAACAAATATTTGGCCATTTTTAAATCTTTCTTTTGAATATTAACTGGATATTCTAACTTTTTTTCATATTTCCACATAAATATCTCCCCCTATTTATTTTCCCATGGCCATGGTGAATTATTCCAAGCCCAAGGGTAAGAGTTTAAAGCATCGCTTGAAAGTAGTAATGGTCCATATTTATTTTCATATTGTTTTAAAAATTCAATGTTTTGTACACGATATTGATTGAATAAATCTAATGCTTCTTTGTCGTTAGGATTTACATCTAAGTAAAGATTTAAATCGATCATTGCAAAACTTAATGAGTCTATATAGGTAAGAAGCTCTGCCTGTTCATTCATAGGTGTTATTTCATAAGGATTATTAATTTTATAACCATTATACAGTTCTGGGAACATATTTCCTCTAATAAAACCATTATATGGATTTAGTGAACCTTTTTTAGTAACAGCTTGATTATAAAGTGGCTGATTATAATTGTTATTAGTATAATTGTAATAGTCTTGGGTCATATTATATTTGTTCATGTTGTTCATATTATTCATATTTGCCAAATTTTTCATGGCATTCAAATTATTTATGTTATTATTCATTTAAATTTCCCCCTCGATTTATTGTATGGAATTGGTAAATTAGTGTATAGGTAAATGACTAATTTACCTTTTTTAATGCTTTTTTTTAAAAAACTATTGCATAACTCACAATTTATTGTTAAAATATATGTTGTTTAATTGACATGGCGAAATTGGTGAAGTGGTTAACACGGCGGATTGTGGTTCCGTTATGCAAGGGTTCGATCCCCT
>CANTWP010000078.1 GCA_947853245.1 uncultured Bacilli bacterium
CTTTTTCTTTAACAACTCCACCGTTATCAGCAATATCTTTAGCTTCTTTTAAACCTAAACCTGTAATATCACGAACTAATTTGATAACAGCAATCTTGTTAGCACCAGCACTTGCTAAAACAACGTCAACAACGCTTGGTCCTTCTTCAACAGCAGCACCTGCTACTGGAGCAGCAGCTACAGCTACAGCACTTGGATCTACACCAAATTCTTCTTTCATTGCATCTACTAAATCTTTAACTTCTAAAATTGTCATTTCTTTGATTGAATCAATAATTTCTTTTGTACTTAATTTTGCCATTTTAAAATCCTCCTTATATATATTTTCAAAATTATTTTTCTAAGTTTTGTGCATGTAAGTTTAGAGCTATAGCAAATTCTTTAACAGTTTGCATTAAGCCACCAGCCAACATAGTAAGTAATCCTTCTCTTGATGGAATTTGTGAAAGTGATTTTAACATTGCTTCATCAGCAACTGAACCATCTACAAACCCTACTTTTAAAACTAGTGCTGGATGATCTTTTGCATAATCACTTAATACTTTGATAGGTGCTACTGCATCGGTACCAAATGCTACTGCCTTTGGACCACCTAGTTCACCTAAATCAATGTTTAACGAATCAAGAGCACGTTTTGTCAAAGTGTTTTTATAAATCTTTAAATCTGAGCCAGTTTCTCTTAATTTTCTTCTAAGTTCATTAGTCTCTGTAACAGTTAATCCTTGATAATCAACTAATACTACAGAAGCAGATTCTTTAGCTTTAGCAGCGATTTCATCAATAACACTTTGTTTACGTTCTAGTATTTTAACGTTTGCCATTATGACACCTCTCTTTCTTAAACACCGTATAAAAGGCCTTACGTATAACAGTAAGGCCCAAAAAACTTAAAATTTATAATTTAAGTTCCTCGGTAGGAAATATTAAGCTTACGCTCCTACTGTCTACGGTACTATATTATTCTTGGAAACAAACCAAGTATAACACATTAATTATTATTTGTCAAAACTATTTATATCAATTTTAACACTAGGTCCCATTGTTGAAGAAACAGCTATGTTTTTAACATATGTTCCTTTAACACTTGAAGGTTTAGCTTTTAAAATTAATGATACAAAGGCATCCATATTTTCTACTAACTTAGCTTCGTCGAAACTTACTTTACCAATTATAGTAGCAATATTACCATAAGAATCAGTTCTATATTCAACACGACCCTTTTTAATGTCTTCTACGGCTTTCTTAACATCCATTGTAACCGTTCCAGTTTTTGGATTTGGCATTAATCCTTTAGGTCCTAAAACCTTACCGATTTTACCTAATGCAGGCATCATATCTGGAGTTGCTACGATAACATCAAAATCAAACCAATTCTCATTAGCGATTTTATCGATCATATCAGTATCTCCAACATAATCAGCACCAGCTTCTTTAGCAGTTGTTGCTAAAGTTCCTTTAGCAAGTACTAATACTTTTTTTGATTTTCCTGTTCCGTTTGGAAGAACGATAGCTCCTCTTAATTGTTGATCAGCTTTCTTAGTATCTAAGTTTAATCTGATAGCAATTTCAACAGAAGAATCAAATTTAGTAGTAGAAGTTTCTTTAACTAATTTTATAGCTTCTTCTTTTGTATAAGCGCGGCCTCTTTCGATTTTAGCAGCAGCTTCTACATACTTTTTACCTTTTTTCATTTTTTACCTCCTTATGTGGTTTACTTAAAAATTTAAGTATTTAGCGGAATTTTTATCCTCCCACATAGGTTACCCTATGTTAGAATGAAACGTATAAGTTAATCTTATTCACTAACTTTAACGCCCATATTTAAAGCAGTACCTTCAACTATTTTCATAGCTTCTTCAACTGTGTATGCATTTAAATCTGGAAGTTTTGTTTCAGCAATTTCTTTTAACTGCTCACGAGTTAAAGTTGCAACTGTATCTTTAGAACCTTTAGCAGATCCTGATTTAATTTTAGCAACCTTCTTAATTAAGAAAGCTGTTGGTGGAGTTTTAATTACGAATGTAAATGTTCTATCTTCATAAATAGAAATTTCAACTGGTAAAATATCTCCTATCTTATCTTTAGTTGCATCATTATATTTTGTACAGAATTCCTGTAAATTAATCCCTGCTGGCCCTAAAACAGTTCCTACTGGAGGAGCTGGTGTTGCTTTTCCTGCAGGTATTTGTAATTTAATTTGTTTAACAACTTGTTTTGCCACGAAAAACACCTCCTATAAATTCTCGTATCTTTTCGCCCGTGGTCCAAATGCATTAGCATGATTACGTAATGTTATATTCGTCTTGTATAGTTCCGCTATACTACTACAACACACAATAAAATTCATACGTAGCTCCCACAAAATCTATATTAAAAATCAATATAGCTAAATTATAATAACATATTTTTACGAGTTTGTAAACTATGCTTTTTCAATTTGTGAAACTTGTAATTCAACAATTGTTTCTTGTCCAAATAAATCTAGTGCTACTTCTAAATCACCAGTAGCAGAATCAATATTTTTGATTTTACCAAACATACCACTAAATGGTCCTTCGATAACTTTAACCATATCATCAACGTTTAATTCATTTCCAAGTTCTAATCTACTCATACCCATTGAACCTAAGATTTTATCAACTTCAGCTGGAGTTAATGGGAATGGTTTGGCTCCCTTTCCAGATGATCCAATAAACCCAGTTACACCAGGTGTATTACGAACTATAAACCAGGCTTCATCAGTCATAATCATTTCTACTAATATATAACCAGGAAACATCTTTTTAACTTTTTCGACTTTTTTTCCATCTTTATAATCTATTTCTGTTTGTTCTGGAACTACTACACGGAAAATATAATCCTCAAGGCCCATACTACTAGCACGCATCTCTAATTTTTCTTTTACTTTATTCTCATGCCCAGAATAAGTATTAACAACATACCATTCTTTTTGCATTATGCCACCAACATCTTAATTCCGGAAATTATTAAGTCTGTTAAAGTATAAAACAATCCAAAAAATACAATAAATGATATAGTTGCTAAGCTGTAAGTAACCATTTCTTTCTTACTTGGCCATTTAACTTTAGCCATTTCCTTTCTTACACTAGCAAAAAATTTAGCAATTTTTTTCATATTAATTCCTCATTTCATTTTATGTGTTTTATTTCAAAATAAAAACACATTTTCGTGTTCAAGTAGATAATAACATAATTTTCTTGAAGTGTCAATGTATTTTTAATTTTTTAAATCATTTACAGATAATATTTCTTTCATCTTAATTCTAATTCTTTGTAAAGCATTATCAATAGATTTTTGATCCTTATCTAATATTTCCGCTATTTCTTTATAATTAAAGCCATTACGTTTTAATTCAAAAACTTGAAACTCTAAATCTGTTAACAATTCTTTTATTTTATTAATTAACTCTTCTTCTGTTTCAGAATCGAGTAAAACATTCTCTGGATTAAAACTGTTATCCTCTAAACATTTTTGATTAGTATACTCTTCATTATATTCATCAGAAGATTCAATCGAGATAGACTCATTTAATATTTTATGTTTAAGTCTAGTAGTACTAACTACTAAAGATATCATTTTTCTTTCAATACACATCTTGGCATAAGTATAAAAACTAGCTTCTTTATCACTTTCAAAAGTACGAATAGCTAAGTTAAGACCTAACATCCCCTCTTGAATAAGATCATTAAATTCTAAACCAGTATTTTTGCAATAACAATACATTCTATTGGCCGTAGCTTGAATCAATGGTTGATATTTGTCAAACATTAAATCCATGGCTTCACCATTAGATTCCGCTATATAAGAAAGAATTTCATAATCATTATAATTCTTATAATCCATTATTGTCTCCTTTGTTTTACTGCCTCGTATACAATTATCGCGGTTGCTACTGAAGCATTTAAACTATTGATTTCTCCATACATTGGAATAGTAGCTATAAAATCACAATTATCTTTAACAAGTCTACTCATGCCAAAGCCTTCACTACCTGTTACAATAGCCATTTTCCCTTTATAGTCTATTTCTGTATAAGCAGTGCCATCCATATCAGTACCTACTATCCAGAACCCTTGTTTCTTTAAATAATCCATCGTATTTTTTAAATTAGTAACTTGGCATACATTCATATGGTTTAAAGCACCAGCACTAGTTTTCATAACAGTACTATTTACATCTACACTTCTATTTTTAGGAATAATGATACCATCAACCCCAGCAGCTTCACAAGTTCTAATGATTGCCCCAAAATTGTGTGGATCTTCTAAGTGATCAAGAATTACTAATAATGGATTTTCTTTAATTAATATATCATCTAATTCTTTATATTCATAATCGGGTACTTCCATAATAATTCCTTGATTATTACCATCCACCATCTTATCTAATTCATACGGTTTACGATACTCTACAACAAGATTAGTTTTATTTAATTCATGTAATATATTCTTATCAGAAAAATTATTAGCAACTATAACTCTTTTTATTGTTGTTCTATCTTTTAATATTTCATTAGCAACATTTTTACCATATACGTACATTGTAATCACCTCTAATAAAATTCATAATTTCTTCTATTCTTGCTTTATTATGATTTAAATATAAATAACCAATAAGAGCCTCTAATCCGGTTGCATACTTATAAGTTATAATATCAGTATTTTTAGGATGTCTAGTTCCTTTATGATTTCGAGCTCGAAAAACTATCTCTAATTCATCTTCTTTTAATAAGTTGTGTTCTAAAAGAGATGTAAGGTAAGATGCTTGTCCTTTAGCACTTACATATTTGGTAGCTGCTTTTTGAAGAGCATCCACTTTAACAATTCCTTGTTCTATTAAATATTTTCTAATATATAACTCATAAATAGAATCGCCTAAGTAAGCAAGGGTTAATACATTTTTATCCATTTACTACACCTCTATTTTTATTTTGCAATAATTTCATCAAACCTATCAAAAGTAATACCAGAAATACTACCATCTTTAATATCGCTCATAATAATTTGAACTACTTTATCGTAATCGATTTCGCCACCTTTAATAAGGCAACCTCTTCTTTTACCGATAATTTCTAAAGTTTCAATAATATCTTCATTAACATTATCAATTCCATACCTAGTTTTTAATTTATCTGGATAATACTTTTCTAAACAATTTAGAAAATATTCAACAACATCATATATAGGTAATATTTCTTCACGAATAGCAGTAAAAGTTGCTAAATTAAAAGCAATATTGCCTTCAGCTATTTTTGGCCATAGAATACCCGGAGTATCTAAAAGTTCAATTTCTTCACCTACTCTAATCCAACTAAGTTCTTTAGTAACGCCCGGTTTATTTCCAACGTTAGTTACTTTTTTACCAGTTAATCTATTTATTAAAGTAGATTTGCCAGCATTAGGAACACCGACTATTAAAACTCTAGTTTTTCTAATATTCATCCCCTTAGCAATTCTTCTTTCATTTGTTTCTTCCATTAGCATCTTAATATTTACTAATAAAGAATGTAAGTTGGATTGATGTTCTAAATCCATTGGCACTACTATATTTCCTAAAGATTCATAATATTTAATCCATTTATCAGCTTCTTTCTTATCACATAAATCCATTTTAGTCATTACTAAAATACGAGGTTTATTTTGAACACATTCATCAAAATCTCTTATTTTAGTAGAAAAAGGAATTCTAGCATCCAATACTTCTATTACTACATCTATTTTATCTATATTTTCCCTTATTAATCTTTTTGTTTTAGCCATGTGGCCTGGGTACCAGTTAATTGTCGTTTTTGGGCAGAAATTATTTTCTTCATTTTTTATCATAAAAATTGCACTTCCTTTCAAATTGTTTAATTAATATTTAATGCATTGATTCAAATTCATTATTAATTATATCATACAATTATAACAATGAATAATTTATATTTTTCTCAAAAGAAAAGAACAATTAATACTGCCCTAATCGATAAATTTGAATTTATATTAACTCATTAATAAAATATAAATTATGACAACATATACAAATAGCGCCGTTAAAATAGTGAATATAAAACTAATATTATCTTTATTTTTCTTATATTCATTACTTCTTAATACTAATAAAGTTGCCTGAGCAAATAACATTATTGGCATTGCAATATCAAACGATAATATATGTGATAACCCAGTATAGCAAATATAATTGTTATTACTGATAGTATAATTTTTGGAGATTTCAAATTTTACACCTCACTTTCAATTATTATTTATTTAACAATCAGTTAATGCTTTATCACTAGCTATTTCATGTAATATTTTACCAGAATCTCTTAATATATTTCTATTATCTAATAATAAATATTTATCTATTAAATTGCTCCAATACAAAATTTTTATATTCCTTTGTAATAGTCATTATATCAACTCACTTTCTAAAAAAATTATACAAAAATACTAAAGATGGCAGCAAAATACAAAGTGAGAGTTAAACAAATGTAACTCATAATACTACTTGTTTTTAGATAAATTATAACTATTATCTAATAAACCATAAATTTCTTTGATATCAACTGTTCCATCAAGTTTAATGGTTATCCAATATTTTTTATTCATGTGATAACATCTAAAATATTTTTTATTATCTACTAATTTTTCTATTCTTTCTGGTTCTAATAATAAATTGATAATCTCAATCGTTCCAACCTCTTCTATACCTATTTTTGATTTTTCAACAACAAGTAATAAGCCATACCATTTATTATTATATTTATTTCTCCAAATAGCATTATTAGGAAACTTTTCCCACAGATATTCTAAATCATCATTATATTTGGTTTTTACATAATCTATAATTAAAAGTGAATATTCACTTTTAAAAACATTTTTACAACAACAATTATCCTTGATATTTTAAATTATATTATTATATTCACCTCTTATTTTACCAATAAAATCTCCATTTGAAGAAGAAATATAATATGGTATTAGTTTTTCATTGGTTGAAACTTGGACATGCTAACACAAACCCATTGCTAGGTATTTTTTTACAAATTAAGTTTAAGACCCACCAAGTATCTAATTCTATATACATATTTTTTAGTATATAATAATATTGTCTTAAAAAACTATTTAATTTTGTATATTGCATCTACTATAGCTTTATCTTTATAAATTAGCATATCATTTTATTCTGAATTATTAATTTACTCATTTTCTTTTATCAAGCTTTACCAACACTTTACTAAGAGCAGAATATCTATAGCTATCATTTAATTCCTCTTCATTAAATAAATTGAATGTTTTATCAGTATTGATCAATTTAAAAACTGAGTAAAAATATGGTTTCTTAATAGGTTCTACAATACTTTCTGTTATTTCACCATAACTTAATCCTGAATCTTGAAAATATGTACCATCTGAATACATACAAATTACAATGCATTTATAGTAGGCTCTTCTATTAGTTATACCATTTAATTTTCTAATTAACTTATTTACACATTCATGTTTTGGAAGTGTAAGCTCTTGTTTTAATTCCTCATCAGCATATCTTCCAGTATATATTCCAAGTTCGCCATTTAAACTTTCTACAAATAAACCTGCATCATCTGTTAAAATAGGATAATTAATATTATTATCTTTACAGAAATTAAAAATTGCAGTTGCTTTAATTAGTGAATTTTCTTCTAATGTCTTTCCTGTTTCTTGAATTTCTCCCCTATCCCATCTAATATCAGCTAAGGATTTAACTTCTATATCTAATTCTAGTTTTTTTATCATGTTTTTTAAATCTTGAGTTTTTCTCTCGTTTGTTGTTCCAAAAATAATCATTATATCTCACACCTCATCTATTTTTATAGAATCTATTTCAGTTGCATCATAAAATCTTGGAATTAAATTATCTAAGTTTTTACTTTTCCATATAAATAAAATTATTAATACCTACCTTCTCTTACTTTTATCTTTTGTCTCACATTAGCATACTTACGACTGATTTTATCTAAACTATTTAGTTGCAATTCTAAGTCATTATATAAGCTATCTAATTGTTTATGAAATTCTAATAACTCTGAATCGTAATCTCTTAACATAGAAAAATTAACATTAAGATGTTCTCTAATACTTCTAATCTGAGATTGTGAATCTAAGCAAGTATCATATATTTTTGAAATATAATCTTCATTTGATTTAATTTCATTAATAATACTATTATATAAGATATAGTTATCTTTGTAATTATCAGAAGTAAGAATTCTTCTAGTAGTACGAAGAGAATTATTAATCATAATACTGCTTACTAAAGTACCAAGCATTCTATTACGAAAATATTTAATTGGTAATAAACTAAATCCAAAATTTAAAATGGAATTAGTAAATCTTTTAGCGTGCATAAAAACAATTTTTTTCTTATTAAGTGGAGATTGGTTATTAAGCTTTTTATTTAACTTTTCAACCATCTTCTTTTCTTCCATTATATTATTGATAATTATTTTATTAGCTAAATAAATATCATCAAACTGCTCTTCTAATTCTTTTTTATCCTCTTCATATTTTTTGCTTTTTATTTCTTTTTTTACTTCTTTATTCGTTTTAGATTCTTCATTAAGTTTATTATCTTGAATAATCTCTTTTTTGATACTTAAATCTTGTTTCTTACTTTCAATTTCTCGTAACAAATTATTGCAATCTTCAATTCTTTTTAAAATGCTCTTATTATTTTTTCTAAGTTCATACTTATCGATTACATCAATATCAATTATTTTTTCTAATAGTTCTAAATCAAATTGTTCATCTAACAATTCATAATCTTCATATATTTTCTTCAATCTGATTAACAATTGTTTTAACTTGAATTCAAAATCAAATAAAGTATTATAAAGTTCTTCTTTTTGAACTTTTTCTTTAATAGTTTCGAACTCTTTAGTATATTCCTTAATATTAGTAGTCATATTTTTTATTGAAGATAGCGCTAGTTGTGACGAATTTATTGTTACTTGAACATCCTCTTTATTCGATTTCAAACTTTCTTTATCAATATTTATAATACCTGTTACACGTTCTTTATCTAATGTCTTATTTTGTTCATTAATTTTTTGGCTAATATTTATTTTTTCACTTAAAGCATTTGTTTTTTTATTTTGATTTTCCTTATTATGACATATTTCATTTATAACAATTAATTCCCTTTGTTTTTCATCTATTTTCTGCAGTAAATTATCCTTATCCATAGGGCTAAAGCTACTAAAGATTAATCTTTTTTTATAAGTTTGTTTTAAATCTTCTAATTTTTGATAAGTTTTATCAATACTATTATAAACTTCATTAACATCTTTATCTTGTTCTAAACGTAAGAAAACTTGTTGTTTTTCTTTTTCTAATAAATCAAGCTCTCTCTTAATAGAATTTTTAGTTCCCTTGGGAGTAATTAATTCTATTAAAAGACCTATAACACTTAAGAAAAAAGCTTTAGTTTTACTATAAGGTTTACCATATATTCTAATTTGTTCTGCTTTAACTCTAGCTTCATATTCTTGGTTTTTCTTTTTAGCAAGTTCTTGTTCTTTTTTGTGTTTACTTCTCTTATATTCTAAAAAAATTATTCTCGCTCGAATGCGATCTTTAACGCTTCCTTTTTGACTATTCATAATTACACCTAATCTACACTACCAAACCTATTAAATGGAAATATTCTAAAATCCACTGTTCCTTTTATATCATCTTTAGCTATTAATCCAATAACCCTACTATCAGTAGAATTAATACGATTATCGCCTAATACAAAATACATACCATCTGGTATTACTGAATATCCTAAATCTTCTAATTTAAAATTGCTAGTTTTCGTTAAGAGATTTATATCTTCTAACTTTTCACCATTAATATAAAGCTCATTGTCTTTATATTCAATATGTTCTCCGGGTAATCCTATAACTCTTTTTATAAGTTTAGAAGAACCATGATTAAACACTATGATATCAAATCGTTCTAAACTTTTATCGTATTTTTTAAGAAGTAACACTTCTTTATCCTTTAATGTCGTTAACATTGAATCACCATCTACACTAACTGGCGATATAATAAAAGTTCTTATTAATAATACAACTAAAATAATTAAAACATAAGACCAAATTTCTTTCCAAACTTTCATAAAATGCTCCTCTATACGAAAAATAAGACTCTAAGGCCTTATTAATTTCTTTCTTTAATTCTTGGTTGTTTTGCTGATTTTCTTAAATAAGCACCAATTTTAGCTTGTCTAACTTTACCTTTTCTAACAACAGTAACAGCTGCTACTTTTGGTGAATTCATAGGGAATGTTCTTTCAACACCTACACCACCAGAAATCTTTCTTACGATAAAGTTTCTTCCAACTCCGCTACCTTGAATTGATATTACGATTCCTTCAAAAGCTTGGATTCTTTCACGTTTACCTTCGACAATTTTAACATCTACGCGAACAGTATCACCAACACGGAATTCAGGAATATCAGTTCTAATTTGACTTTTAGTTATTTTTTCAACTAAATTCACGATCTCACTCTCCTTTTATAAATCTATGATCTTGAGCTAATAAATATAAAGTAAATCTCAGCGGATCACGACAACATAAAGATTTTATCATAGTTTTTTTATCTTTGCAAGCATTTTTTATGACTTTATGCTGTTTTCTTTGTTTCTTCTTTTGACTCATATAATGAAAAGACTTCTACGGCATCTGGATAATACGACTTGCTTTCAGCTACTTTTTCATAATTAATTTCTAAATACTTGGAAACAGGATAATCCGTTTTTTTATTATGCTTTGTCGGAACAATCACAAAATCTATACTTTTATTCTCAATATATTCATTTTGTTTATCCATATTTTCAGGATATTTAGCATATGTAAAATTAGTTTTGGCAAAATATTTTACATTAGGAGTTAAATTAGTTACTGTATAAAAGCCATAATCCAATACTCCATAATTTAATATAGTAGGATTTTCTTTTTGTAAAATTATATCTTTGAATTGATAAGGAACTATTTTTTCTTTGGACATTCCAATTAAGAATGTATTAGGACTTAGAAAATAAGTGAAAATTAATATCATCGGAATATATGCTACCAAAAAATACTTAGATATATTAATCTTATCTTTTAATTTATAACATATATATATATATTAAAGAAAATAAAGTAAAGATTAATATTGGTAAAATATAATAGATGTAATATACTCCTCCTACATAGATAAATAAAATTTCAAAAAACAAAGCACTAATTATCGTGAATTTATCATATAATTTAAATTTCTTACTAAATAATGGAAATATCAAGCAATCAAATATTATAAAAACTGACAAACCAGATACCTTTAAATTTCTAAGAAAGAAATAGCTACAATTAAAGAATGCTTTAAAAATAGAAATATTTACATTGGAATAAGATGACAAATTAATTAAAAGATAAACAAAAAAAAAATCATCAATAGCATTATTTAAAGTAAAATAACAAAGCCAAGGAATTATTGGAGTAAGCATACTTCCCAAGAAAATTAATGGATACATAATTAATTGTTTATATCGTTTTTTACGCAATGTATTAATAAATATATATATATAACATAAAAGCAAAGCTAATTCCTAATAAAGTATATTTCATAAAAAAAATTAGGCTCGCTAAAAAACCAACTAAATATATTTCTTTGTAATTAATCTTCCGATCCTTAGCATATTTTAATAAACAATAAATGGTAATAATGAAGAATGGCAAGCAAAATTCTTCACAACTAGATCCTTGTTGAAAAGTAGGTGTAGTATAAATCAAAAATGCAAAAATTGGAATAATCCATAAACTATATTTATCATCTAAATATAAAGAAATAATTTTATGTACGTAATAAAGAAAAACAGTTGAAAATAATACTTCTAATATAAAGACACCATAAAACGTAGTATTTGATAATAAATAACCTATACCATATATAAAATATAATAAGGATCCTTTCTGTTCAAAAATATCTCTAAAGATTACTTTACCATTAAATAAACTTTTCCCAACTGTAAAAAATGCATTAGCATTTACCCAATCATTAAATGAATAAAGAAAAGAGGAACGAGATGCTAAAACAATATAAAAAAAGAAATTATAAAGCAAAATAGCCATATTTTCCAAGTTTTAATTTTCACACAACTTACCTCTATTCAATATTTTATTTTAACAGGGATATTCTAGATTCAAAATCACTACAACTTGTAACAAAACTACCACTTACTACTATATCAGCTCCAGCTTCTTTTACTTTAGCTATTGTATTCTGATTAATTCCCCCATCAACTTCTATTACATAATTATAATTATTTATATTCTTTAATTCTTTTAAACGTTCTATCTTAAGACAAGAACTTTCTATAAACTGTTGACCTCCAGCACCAGGCTCTACACTCATAACTAATACCAAATCTATAAGGTTCAAATAAGGAATTAATAAATCTATATCAGTATTCGGCTTAATAGATAATCCAACTTTTATTCCTTTAGATTTTATTAAATTAATATAATCATTTACATTTTTAGTAGCTTCCAAATGAAATGTTATATACTTGGGCTGTAAATTAGAAAAGTCTTTTATATAATTATTTAAATCATTAACCATTAAATGTACATCTAATGGTTTTTTTATGTTTTGAACTAAATCTCTTATAAAACAATAATTCCAAGTTTTATTTAAAACAAACTCCCCATCCATTATATCCAAATGAATATAATCAGTATTACT
This sequence comes from uncultured Bacilli bacterium, assembly GCA_947853245.1. Classification (GTDB taxonomy): domain Bacteria; phylum Bacillota_I; class Bacilli_A; order RF39; family UBA660; genus SIG204. The sequence continues at coordinate 12,758 of CANTWP010000078.1, forward strand.
ATTATCTAACTTTTCTAAATTTTCTTGTAAATTTTCTTTAATTGATAGGATTGAAGTAGAAACTTTCATAATTACCTCCTGTTAATAAATTTTAAATAATTATTATATCTAGATTGCAATATATTATTACCAACTTGTTCTTTTAAATTGCATTCACTTTCTTTATCATGCATGCAATCTTGATAAGGGCATTTAGAATATTTAGAAAATTCTTTAAAAGAATCTCTTATATCCTGATTAGTCATGTTTAGAAAATCTAAACTAGAAAATCCAGGAGTATCCGCAATAAGGCCATCACAAACATTTAATAATTCTACATGACGAGTAGTATGTTTACCACGACCTAAAGATAAAGATATTTCATCAGTTTTAAGATTCAACTCTGGCATTAATTTATTTAATAATGTCGATTTCCCAGCACCACTTTGACCTGTAAATACAGTAATTTTATCTTTAAATACAGAGTATAGTGCATTTAATTCAGTGTTTTTATAAACTTCGTAACCTATTTTTTTATAATAATTTACAAATTGATTTTTTTCTTCTAATTCTTCATTTTTCAATAAATCAAATTTTGTAAAACAAATAATTGGTTTTATTTTATTAAATTCAAGAACTGTAATTAATTTATCAAGTAGATTATCAGAGAAATCTGGCTCTGCAATACTCATAATAATTACAGCCTGATCCACGTTAGCAATCGGTGGTCTTACTAAACTATTTTTTCTCGAATTTATTTCTAAAATATAATTATTGTTAGGATCTATCCTGACTATATCACCAACTAAAGGAGAAATGTTGTTCAAACGAAACTTTCCCCTTGGTTTACAAATATATTCTTTATTATCTACTTTTACTGTATAATCATTACTAATATTTTTAATGATAATTCCTTCCATACTTCCCCTATTCTTCTATTCCAATTGGATCTTCAACTTCTGGTGTTTCTTCAACTACTTCTTTAGCAACCGTAATCTTTAAAGTAACTCCACTTACTACTTTAGTTCCAGATTGGCGACTTTGTTTAATTACAGTTCCTGGAGTAGCTTCATTTGTTTCTTGATAATCAATAGTAAGTACTAAACCATATTCTTCACAGAATTGTGTTATATCGTCTACTGACCAACCTGCTCCTACAAAATCTGGATATTCAGTAATTATATCTGGAATATATAAAGTAATCTTATCTCCCTCACCAGCTTTTGATCCAACCTCAAGACTTTGTTCTATAATTGTATATTCTGTTAAATCACTAGTATTTTCTACTTCTTTCTTTTCAGATGTAACACGAATGCCATAAGTTTCTAACATTCCTTTAACTTCATAGAAATTTTTGCCAACATAATTTTCGATGGTTATCTTATTTTCCCCGGTAGATACAACTAAAGTTATTTCTGTACCTTTTTTTCTAGTAACTCCACTACCTGGCATAGTTTTAATTACTTTACCTTCATCTATTTCATCACTAGATTGTTCCTTATATTCACCATTAATAGTAAATCCTAAATCTTTTAATGTTTTTTCTGCATCCGCTATTGTCATTAATGAAACATCCGGTACTTTTATTTCTTTTCCGTTAATAAAATTTGGAAAAATTATAATAGCCACTATCATCACTATTAATAATAATGCAACTACAATAATTAACTTAAAAATTCTTGAGTTTGCTTTTTTAGTTTTTTTATCAACAAACTCTTGTGTCATTTCCTCATCTACTTCTACTTTTTTGGCAATTGGTAATTCCTTTAAACTTGGCATTACTTTCGTCTCTTCTAATTCTGTTTCTGGAAATTGATATTCTAATTTCTTTTCATTTTTATTTTCAACATTTAAAGCACGCTCTAAATCATCATGCATTTCTACTACACTTTCATAACGATTCTTTGGATTCTTTGCACAAGCTTTAATAATAATATTTTCAATAGATTGTGGTATATCTGGATTTATTTCACATACACTTGGTATTTTTTCTTTCATTTGTTTAATTGCTATTTCAACGGCACTATCACCTTTAAATGGTAATTCCCCTGTTAACAATTCAAACATAAGTATTCCAAGTGAATAAATATCACTTTTCATTGTGGCACCACTACCATTAGCTTGTTCTGGTGGTAAATAATGGACAGAACCCATTACTGAATTTGTTTGTGTTAAATCATTACTATTCGATGCCATAGCTATACCAAAATCAGTAATTTTAACAGTTCCATCTTCTTTAATCAAAACATTTTGCGGTTTAATATCACGATGAATAATATAACTATTATGAGCACAAGCAATTCCTGAAGTTAA
>CANTWP010000079.1 GCA_947853245.1 uncultured Bacilli bacterium
GAAGAAGCCCATCGTTATGTTCAAAATGATACAGATATTAATTTAATTGGATATAATATATTTGATCGAATTGCTAAAGAGGGTAGAAAGTATGGAGTACTCCTTGGTTTAATTACCCAGAGACCTTCTGAAATGTCTTCAACTACATTATCACAGTGTAATAATTTTATTATATTTAAAATGCAACACCCAGTTGATGTAGATTATATTAGAGAGATGGTTCCCAATATTACGGAAGAAACAGTTAAGAAACTTCGAACTTTACCTCCAGGAAATTGTATAGCATTCGGACTTGCATTTAAAATACCAGTATTTATTAAGTTAGATATGCCTAATCCTGAACCTTCTAGTAATAGTTGTAATATTAGTAATATTTGGTTTGTTAATAGAGGATAAAATTATGAGTAAGATAGATGATAATACATATATAAATAAAATAAAAAAAGAAATTATGGATGGCAGATTTGGTACTAAAGAAGATTTAATTGATTTTTTAGTTAAAAATAAATTAATGATTTTAAATAATCCATTTTTTAGACAAGAATTAGCTGATTCATTTATAAAACTAAATGAAGAGACTTTAGTTAAAATGGATAAGTTATTACTTGATTTTTATGATAAAAGCAAAAATATAGATTTAAATAGTTTAAACTTAGATGGTGTATCTAGTTTTGAAGTAAATGGCAAAGATTATATTAAGGTTGAAGACACTGATGGTGATATTCTAGTATTAGATGATACTTTAGAAGATGATAATTTTATTGAACAATTTCGTGATAGACAAAATAATTTACAATCGGCTTCAACATTAAATGCTGAAGAAAATAAAAAAGCAATAGTAAAAGATATGCAAAAAGATAAAATTAATGCTAGTTTATCTTCACAGATGGATGTTAATACTAGAGATTTAACTTTAGAAGAGAAAAGACAATTCGCAGCGATTATGAAAATGCCTAATGCTGATAATATCAATTTTTTAGTTGATCCAACACGAAATATTTATATTAATAAAGATAATGGTGATGTTTATTTTGTAAATAAAAATCAATTTGGGGTATTAGAAGTTCATAAAGCTAATGAAATTACCTCTAAGACTGTGGTTGAAGAAGTTAAAACTATTAATGATAAAAAGGAAGAAGTAACGTTTAATATAGAAGAACCTATTGAACCTAACTTTGATAGTATAGATGATTCGGATCTAGAGTATATTTATCAAAATAAGTTTGATTTATTGACAGAAGAACAACGACAAAATTTAAAAGCATTAATTGAAAAAAGAAAAGAAATACAACAACAGAATTTAAGTAATACTAAAGAAAATAATAAAGTATTTGTAAAAAAATTAGATAATGCTTTACATAAACCTTACAATGGTTTTGTCAGTATGGTCTTTCTATGTTCAATAGTGGCAATTTTTAGCTTAGGTATTTTAATGTTGCTATTAATGTATATTAACAGTCAGATTGGAGGTTAAGATGATAAAAGCAAATGTTACATATTTATTAATTTTAATGACATGGTATATATTGTTTGTAATTTTTATGATAGTTTTATATTTTAAATATAGTAAGCCATATCATGTTAAAAAAATTGATAAGTATTATAAAGATATTCCAGAACAATTGAATCCCATCGAACTTAGTATGCTTATCTATCATAAAATAACTCCAAATGCTTTAAGTGCTACTATCACATATTTATTAGATCAGGGTTTAATAATTCGTGATGGTGATATTTTAAGAAAAGTAGAAGCTGAACAATTATTATCGATCAGTCAAAATAGTGCTATTGAACTATTATTTGATGTTCTCGGTGATGGTAAGAAAGTTGATATCAATAAAATTGGCGATTTTTGTCACAATAATTCGACATCAACGGATTTTTTACTCGTATATGATATTTGGAGTAATTTGGCAGTTAGAGAAGCCTCTTCTTCTAAACAATTCTTTGTTCAAAAAACAGATTATGAATTAGTAAGATGGTTTCAAATAATAGGTTATGTTTTAGCGGGATTAAACTTCGTATTTAATTTTCATTATATCGTTGGTTATATAGTTTTAATTCCAGCTTATTTTATTTTACAATATTTTTATAAAACATATAAACGTACTAGAGAATATAATGAACAATTTTATAAATGGTTAGGTTTTGGTAATTATTTATCTACTTTATCATCAAAAGATGATTTAAAGTTAAATTATAGTACAGTTATTATTTATAGTATATTATTAAATAAAATATCACATGTAGAACAATTATTAAATAATGAACAATTCTTAACTAAACTAGATAGTTCTTTACAAAAGTGTTATCGTAGGGCTTTCTTCTTTGGTAATAGGAAAATTTAATGAAATATATTTTAAATGGTCGAGAGTATGCTGTTGAGATTGTTCGAAAGAATAATAAGAACACATATGTTAGAGTGAAAGATGATTTAACTATTTATGTTACTACATCTTATTTCGCTACTAAAGGACAAATTATTGAATTACTTGATCAAAATAATAAGTTTTTAATAAAATCAGTAAACAAGAAAGAGAAAGAAGAAGTTGATCCTAATAGGATTTCATATCTAGGTAATAGTTATTATATAACGATTTCTAGACTGATGGAAAATGTAGAATTTATTGGAAGTAAAGTGTTTACTCCAAGTAGAGAGTTTTTAGATAAATGGTGTGAACAAAGAATTAAAAAATTATTTTCAGAGCGTTATGAATTATACTATAATAAATTTGAAGAAAAAATACCTCATTATAAGTTAAAATTTCGAAATATGAAAACAAGATGGGGCGTTTGTAATCAAAAGAGTGAAACAATAACTTTAAATACTAGATTATTAGAATATGATCCTTGTTGTTTAGATTATGTTATTGTTCATGAACTGAGTCATTTACTAGAATTTAATCATTCTAAAGAATTTTGGAGTGTAGTAGAGAAATATTATCCTAATTATAAAATAGCCAGAAAGATCTTAAAATATTAATTTTCGACACAGCTATTTGATAAGATACTTTTGGTGATAAAATGAAAGTAAAATTATTTGATGAAAATCATGAAAAAGATCTGGAAGCTGCCATTAATAGTTTTTTAAAAGAACTAGAAGGAGAAGTAATTGAAATTAAATATCAAGTAGCGATCGGCGTTTTTTCAGAAGAACAGGTATTTTGTTTTTCGGCTATGGTTATATATACTTAAATTAGTACATGAAATTTGTACTTTTTTTGTTTAAAAAATTTTATTTAGTTACATGATAAGCATAGAATGATATAGGAGATGATATAGTGTTTAATGAATTTAGTGAAGAAGCAAGAAAGATTATGGTAAGTGCTAAAGAAGAAATGTATGAACTAAGGCATCCTTATGTAGGTAGTGAACACCTATTATTAGCGATTCTTAAAAGTGATAATAGTGTTTCTAAAAAATTAAAAGAATATAAACTGACTTATGAAAAATTTAAAGAAGAAATAATTAGTACTATTGGTATTGGAACTAATCCTAGCCAGTGGTTTTTATATACACCCCTTTTAAAAAGAATATTAGAAAACGCTACGATTGATAGTAAAGAGAATAACAATGGTGAAGTAACTGTTGAACATTTATTTATAGGTTTTTTAGAAGAAGGAGAAGGGGTAGCTATCCGAATTCTTTTAGGAATGAATGTTGATATAGACGAATTGTATCAAGATTTTTCTTATAAATTAACCAATGTTTCTAAGTCTAAAAAGAACAAAAAATTGTTAGTCGATGATTTAGGATATGATTTAAATAAAAAGGCCAAAGATGGTTGCTTTGATCCAGTAATAGGCAGGGAAGATGAAATTAGACGTTTATTAGAGATTCTTTGTCGTAGAACTAAAAACAATCCTATTTTAATTGGCGAAGCTGGAGTAGGGAAAACCGCTATTGTTGAAGAATTAAGTAGATTGATTACGACAGGTGATGTTCCACTTTCTCTTCGTAATAAAAGAATTGTTAGTTTAGATATGGCTACTATGGTAGCGGGTACTAAATATCGTGGTGAATTTGAAGAACGTATGCGTAAACTTTTAAAAGAAATAGAAGATAATGATGATATTATTTTATTTATTGATGAAATTCATACATTAGTAGGAGCTGGTGGTGCTGAAGGGGCAATAGATGCTTCCAATATATTTAAACCGGCTTTATCTAGAGGAAAAATAAGAGTAATTGGCGCAACTACTACGGATGAATATAAAAAATTTATTGAAAATGATAAAGCTTTAGAACGAAGATTTCAAAAAATTGTTGTTAAAGCTCCAAATAAAGATAATTTAAAAAATATTTTAATGTGTGTTAAAGAAAATTATGAAAAATTCCATAGTGTTACAGTAGAAGAGGATATGATCGATTTAATAGTCAATTTAGCGGACAAATATGTTTATGATCGTAATGAACCAGATCGTTCTATAGATATACTAGATGAAGTATGTAGTTACGTTAGTTTAAAAGAAAGTGATGAGTTAAAGAAATATAATTCATATAATAAGAAGCTCCATGAAATTTTAAAAGAAAAAAACAATGCTATTATTAAAAATGATTTTAAATTAGCCGCAGAGTATAAATCTGAAGAAAAAGATTTAATGGATAAAGTTAATAATTTAGAGTTATCTTTAAGTGCTAATAATAACAATAAAAAAGTTACTAAAGAAGATATTGCGTTAGTTATACATTCTAAAACTGGTATACCTGTATACGAGTTATTAGAGGAAACTGATAAGATGATGACTGAACTTGATAAAAACTTACGAGATGTTATTTTAGGGCAAGATAAAGCTATTAAAGAACTTATTTACTTAGCAAGAAGAATAAAATTAGGTTTTAAAGATGAAAATAGTTGTTATTCAATTATGTTTTGTGGACCATCTGGAGTAGGAAAAACTTGTCTTGCTAAAAAATTTGGTGAAAAATTAGTAGGTAAAAATAATGTGATTAAACTTGATATGAGTGAATATACGGAAGCACATACTGTTAGTAAAATAGTTGGGGCGCCTCCAGGTTATGTAGGATATGCTGATACAAAAAATATATTAGAAGAAATCAGAAATAAACCATATTCTGTTTTGATATTAGATGAAATAGAAAAGGCGAATCCTGTTATTATTAATTTGTTATTCCAAATATTAGATGATGGTAAAATTAAAGATTCTAAGGGGACAGAAGTTAGATTTGATAATGTAACTATTATTATGACTTCTAATATTGGTTATGAAAATAAAAATATGGGATTTTTAAATAAGCAAGAAGAGATAGTGATGAATAAGTTAAAAGAAAACTTTAGTATTCCTTTTATTAATAGAATTGATAATCTAGTCATGTTCGATTATTTAGCTGGAGACACTATTAAAACTTTAGTAGAAAAGAAGTTAAACTTAATTAGAGATAAGTATCAAGAAAAGGATAGAATTATTAATTATGATGATTGTATTATAGATGAGATAGTAAATCTTTCTAATTATAGTGAATTTGGAGCTAGAAAATTAGATAAGATAATAAAAGAATATGTAGAGAATGTAATTATTCAAGGTATTATTGAAAATAAGAAAGATATAATTATT
>CANTWP010000080.1 GCA_947853245.1 uncultured Bacilli bacterium
TAAATGTTAATGATTTTATAAATGATAATTTTGATAAATTATCTAAATTATTAATTAATAAAATTGTAGTAGAAAATATTCCATGTAATGAAAAAAAAGTAGTTCTTGATATATACATAAATATTTTAAATATTAAGTATATATGGGACTACAATAATTTTACCTATAATAAGCAGTTATGTAGTCATAATGAAAATAATGACAGCGATAGTTGCTATAGAATCGGGTAAATTAGATGAAACTGTTATAATTGGTGATGAAATAAGCACAGCATATGGTTCGGGAATATATATAAAAAGTGGGGAACAAATAACCATTAGAGATTTGTTATATGGTCTTATGCTTAGAAGTGGTAACGATGCTGCTCTTGCTATTGCACATCACGTAGGTGGTAGTGTAGAGAGTTTTGTTAGTATGATGAATGAAAAAGCCGGGGCTCTTGGTATGAAAAATTCTATTTTCAATAATCCGTCTGGTCTAGATCAAGAAAAAGGAAATTATTCAACTGCGTATGATATGGCTCTACTTACTAGTTACGCTATGAAAAATGAAGAATACAGAAAGATTACTAGTACCAAGAATTATAAATTAAAAACTAATATGAATGTATATAGTTGGACTAATAAAAATAAATTATTATTTTCTTATAAATATTCAACTGGTGGGAAAACTGGTTTTACTCAAATAGCAAGGCGTACTCTAGTTACAACAGCTTCTAAAGATAATCTTAATTTAGTTGTAGTAACTCTTAATGATGGCAATGATTTTGCAGATCATAAGAATTTATTTGAAGAAGCATTTAATGAATATACAAGTTATCAAATATTAAAAAATGGATATATTGATATAATTGGAGAAGAGTATTATAAAAATGTAAGTTTTTATATTAAAGAAGACTATTTTTATCCATTACTTGAACAAGAGAAAGAACTTATTTCATTAAAATATGAATTGGAAAAGAAACGAGATTATCAAAGTGGAGATCAAGTAGGTAATGTAATAGTAAAAATGGCTGAAAAAGAAATCTTTAAAACTCCAATTTATATTGAAAAGAAAGAATTAAAGCAACCTAATTTTTTCCAAAAAATATTAGAATGGTTTAAAAATCTATGGTAAATATTCTTTGGTGCTCTTTTATTATAATAGGTAGTCTCTTTTGTTTAGTTAATGGACAACTAGAACTTCTTAATGAAGAAATTTTAGGTAGTGCTAAAACAAGCTTAGATATGATTATAAAAATATTTCCAGTAATGGCTCTATGGCTAGGTATTATGAAAATAGCGACTGTATCAGGATTACTTAAGAAAATAACAAAAATAGTGACTCCTTTTTTTAGAAAGTTGTTTCCAGAAATACCTAAAGATCATGAATCTGTAGGATACATTACATCCAATATGATTGCTAATATGTTTGGTCTTGGTAATGCTGCTACTCCATTTGGATTAAAAGCAATGAAATCTTTACAGGAATTAAATACTAAGAAAGATACAGCTTCTAGAAGTATGATTACTTTTCTAGTTCTTAATACTAGTGGTTTAACTATTATTCCAACAACAGTTATATCTCTTCGAATGATGCATGGTAGTAGTGATCCTACTAGTATAGTCTTTCCTTGTTTAGTAGCAACTTTATTATCTACTTTTGCGGGTCTATTAATGGATCGCTTTTTAGCAAGGAGGAGTAAAAAATGATTAAGATATTATCTTCTTTAATGATTCCTTTCTTGGTATTATTTATATTAATCTATGGTATATTAAAAAAACAGAATGTTTATGATTTATTTATTGAAGGTGCTAAAGAAAGCTTTGATATGATTATTAGTTTATTTCCTTCAATGCTTGCAATGATATTAGGTGTTAATATACTTGTTAAAAGTGGAGTAATTACATTTCTTTTTTCTTTTTTATCTAATATACTTAGTATTTTAAAAATTCCTTTAGAAGTACTACCTATGATGTTGATGCGTCCTATTTCTGGTAGTTCTGCTTTAGCGCTCCTTAATAATATATTTGAAACTTTTGGACCAGATAGTTTTGAAGGAGTTTTAGCTAGTTTAATACAAGGTTCTACTGATACTACTTTTTATGTTTTAACTTTATATTTTGGTAGTATTGGTATTAAAAAAATTAGATATTCCTTGTGGGCTGGTTTATTTGCGGATTTGGTAGGTATAGTATTAAGTATTATTATTACTAATCTATTGTTTTGAAATAGATAAATTATTAATTTAAAATTTATTGAAGGCTTACTTTTCAAATTAGTATAATTTAATTATTTAATTTAAATTGTAATAAATTTTAATTTATATTGTCTCTGTTATAGATGAGAGAAATATCATAAAAATAATACATCTGACTGTGTGAATCAAATTTATTTTTATATCGTTGTGCACCTGAAGTCAACAATTGTTGAAGTCAGATGCTTTTTTAAATTTTAGAGTTTAGTTTTAATTTTTAAAAATAAATACTATATAAACTAATAAAAAGTTAATTATAGTTTGCCTTTTTTTAATTTCTACGATATAATTAGTCGCAGGTGATGTTTATGGAACGTTTACAAAAAGTTATTGCGAGCACTGGTTATTGTTCAAGAAGAAAAGCAGAAGAATTAATTCAAAATGGTAAAGTAACTGTTAATGGAGTTAAAATTACTGAATTAGGTACTAAAGTAGAGACTAATGATATTATTTCTATAAATGGGGTTATGTTAAAAAGAGAAGATAAAGAATATATTTTACTTTATAAACCTCGTGGAGTAGTGACTACTACTAGTGATGAACATAATAGAAAAACTGTTTTAGATTTAATTGAAACAGAAAAAAGATTATACCCTGTAGGTAGACTTGACTATGATACAACTGGTATTTTAATTTTAACTAATGATGGCGAGCTTGCTAATTTACTTATGCATCCTAAAAATAATATTGATAAAGTTTATGTGGCAAAAATTAAAGGATTTATGACAAAGGAAGAACAAGTAAAATTAGCTCGTGGGGTTATGATAGATGGAGTTAAGACTGCTCCTGCTAAAGTCAAAGTACATAAATATGATAAAAAAACCAATACTTCAATAGTAGAAGTAACTATTCATGAAGGACGTAATCATCAAGTAAAAAATATGTTTGCGGCTATTGGACATGATACATTAAAATTAAAAAGAGAACGTATTGCTTTTTTAGATTTATCTGGATTAAAATCTGGTGAATATCGTTATTTAAATG
>CANTWP010000081.1 GCA_947853245.1 uncultured Bacilli bacterium
CTCGTAGAAAAACCTTGGATATAAATATCATCATAATAACGACTTTCTGGTTCTAAAAATAATTGATGTTTTTCTTTATCAGCAAATCTAACCACTTTATCTTCAATTGATGGACAATATCTAGGACCAACACCTGTAATATCATCTAAACCACCATACATGCTAGCTTTATGAAGATTATCTTTAATTATTTTATGAGTTTCTGGTGTAGTATAAATTAAATGACATGAAACTTGATCTTCAATTTTATAGTTTGGTTCATTATCGAAACTGAAAGTTCTTAACTCTGTATCGCCTTTTTCCTCTTTAGTTTTAGAAAAATCTATACTATTTTTATCGATTCTTTGTGGCGTACCAGTTTTTAGTCTAATAATTTTAAAACCTAATTTCTTTAAGTTATCACTTAAAAACATACTTGGTCTTTCTCCATGTGGACCCTGTCTAGTACGAGTACTACCAACCATAATATCTGATTTTAAATATGTACCAGTTGTTAAAATAACCGCATCACATAAAATTTTTCTACCATCTTCTAGAACAACACCTTTAATCTTATTATCTTCTACTATTAAATCTTCAACTAAAGATTCTAGAATTTCTAGATTTTCTGTAGATTGTAATGTCTTTAACATTTCTTTAGGATATATAACTTTATCACCTTGAGCACGTAATGCTTGAACAGCAGGACCTTTTCCAACATTCAGCATTTTAATTTGAATTTGTCCTTTATCAGCATTATTTCCCATTTCTCCGCCTAAAGCATCGATTTCTCTAACAACTATCCCTTTAGCACTTCCGCCTATGGAAGGATTACAAGGCATATCCGCAATATTATTTATATTTCCCGTTATTAACAATGTTTTATGACCTTTACGAGCACTAGCAAGACAGGCTTCACAACCAGCATGTCCACCACCTACAACAACTATTTCATATTCCATATATCTACACCTTCTTCGATTCACCATATTATATTACATTTTAGAAAATTTCACAAGAAAAAAACTCACATGAGTTATTTTCCTAAACAAAATTGACTAAACAACTGATTTATTAATTCTTCCTGATAAGTTTTACCAATTATTTCACCTAATAGATTCCAAGCTTTTTTAATATCTATTTCAATCATATCAATCGGTACTAGAGATTCTATTCCTTTTATTGAATCTTCAATAGCAGACTTTGATTCTTTTAAAAGTGCAATCGATCTAGCATTAGTTAAATAAGTTAAATCATCTGTTTCAATATCATCAACGTTATATATACTTTTAATTTTATCTTTTAATTTATCGATGTTTTTATCTTCTAAAGCACTAATATATACTATATTTTTTTCGTTACTTAATTTTAACTTATTCTCTAAATCCATTTTATTAATAACGATAATATGGTTTTTAGTTTCCAATTTATCTATAATTTCTTTATCAGCTTGTGATAATTCCTCATTATTATTTAAAACATATAATACTAAATCTGACTTATCTATTAAATCTAAACTCTTTTGTACACCAATACTTTCAACAATATCAGCAGTTTTTCTAATACCAGCAGTATCTATAAAATTTATTATTAAACCTTCTAAATTTATAGTTCCCTCTACTACATCTCTAGTTGTACCTTCGATATCTGTTACTATAGCTTTATCTTCTTCTAACAATCTATTTAAAATACTACTTTTTCCAACATTTGGACGTCCTATTATAGAAACATTTATGCCTTCTTTAATAATCTTACCATTTTCACTATCTTTTAAAATCGTACATATTTCATCATATATTTTTCTTATTTTAACCTGTAATTTTGAATAACCTATTTGTTCAATATCTTCGTATTCTGGATAATCAATATTTACTTCAATATTCGCTAAAACTTCAACAATTTCTTGACGTAAATCTTCTATTAATTTAGAAGTTTTTCCACTTAATTGATTAATTGCTAAACTTCTAGATTTTTCTGTTTTAGCACTTAAAACATCCACTACCCCTTCGGCTTCAAGTAAATCAATTCGACCATTTAAAAAAGCTCTTTTAGTAAATTCACCTGGTTCCGCTAAACGACAACCATTTAATAGTAATATTTCTAGTATCTTTTTTGTAGTAGCAATACCTCCATGGCAATTAATTTCTACTATATCTTCAGTAGTAAAACTTTTAGGCCCTTTCATTACACTCACTAAAACTTCATCTATTACATTATCATTTTCAACGATATGGCCATAATGAATCGTGTGAGTACTAACAGTTGTTAAATCTTTTCCGTTAAAAATTTTATTAACAATTGTTATTGCTTCTGACCCACTTACTCTAATAATAGATATGGCTCCAACTCCAAGTGCTGTAGAAATAGCCGCTATTGTATCTTCCATATTTCACCTTCTATCTTAGTTTTTTTATTCCTACATATAATAATAATTTACTAGGACGTTTAAAAATCTCCAATGAAACAAATTTATCCACTGTTGTTATTACCCAACTTTCACGGTACTTAGGTGGAACAATATTCAAAGGAAACATATGTCTTTTAATAATATTTTCTACTTTATTATTCATTTTATTGGGAAATATTCTGCGAGAATTTTCAAGTGCTTCTCTAGCATGAACAAAACCATGCTTTTGAAATAAAGGTTTTTTCTCCATATTATCTTGCCAAGGGTTATAATAAAAATCATGAAGCAATCCTCCAATCGCAGCACTTTCTTTATCTAAATGAAAAAATCTACAAATACGATAAGAATTATAAGAAACCGTTAATGAATGATCATAAACACTTGTATCACCATGATGTTTGTATTCTTTTCTTTTTAAAAATTCAGGATTTTCCAATATTTCTTTCACAACTTCATAATAATCTAAATCTACAAACTTAATATAATCAATTGTTTTCATGTCTATTATCTCCCAATTAATTTTATTATTTTTTATACAAATAGTCAATAAAAAAGAAGACTAATCTTCTTTATAACTTATTACAACATATCTATTTGGTGTTTCACCATAACTCACTGATTGCAAGTTATCAAATGTTGCTACTACATTGTGAACACATCTTCGATCATAAGAGTTCATAGGGTCTAATTTCACTTCTATTTTAGTCTTTAGTACATCTTTCGCTATCTTTTTGATTTCGTATTCTAAATTTTTTTGCTTTTTTACTTTATAATTTGATGCATCAATATGTACTTTAAAATGTTTATTTGTTGCACTTAAAATAGATTGTTTTAATAACACTTGTAGTGCTTCTAGCGTTCTACCATCCTTACCAATTAATATTGGATTATTATCAGAAATTAAAATTATTGAAATAATATCTTCTTGAATTCTTACTTCACTATTTATAGTAATACCAAACTTTGAAGCAAATTCATTTACATATTCTTTAATATATTTTATAATATCATCTTTTTTTAAAACTTCTATAATAACTTTTTTTGATTTGAAAAGTTTGGCAGCTTCTTCATAGGAATTAATATATAAATTTTCTTTTTCAACTTGTAAATCTTCTAAACAATTATTAATAGCTTCTTCTTCAGTTTTTCCTTCATATTTATATAACGTTAGCATTTTTCTTACCTCTCTTTGCTAATAAGTTTTGAACTATAGTGAATGTACTATTGAAAATCCAATAAAGTTCTACACCAGTTGAGATTGTAAATGACGCTATAGAAATAAATATAACTGACATATTGGTCATCATTTTCATTTGTTTTTCTTGTTCCTTATTCATAGACGCTGTCTTATTTAACTTAAATGAGAAATATGTAGCTACAATAACTAATACAACAAATATTAAATATGCATAATTTCTTTTTGATAAAGCTGTCCAAGGACTTGTTCCTAAATGAAATCCTAAGAATGTTTCTTCAAATAATGCTGGAATTCTATTCATTGCTTCATAAAATGCAAAGAATAATGGAATCTGTATAAACGAAAATAAACAACCAGACATTAAATTAATATTATGCTTTTTATAAATTAACATCATTTCCTGTGATTTTTGCATCATACTTTCATTATCAGTTTTATTTTTATATTTTTTTTCTAATTTTTCCAATTCTGGTTGAGCAGCTTTCATATTTTCAGATTGCATAGCTGTTTTTTGAGTTAATGGATACATAATTAATCTAATTAAAATTGTTATTATAATTACTGATAAACCATAATTATGAACAAGCTCACCTATTTTTAATAATACCCACGCTAATGGTTTAACAAATATGGTAGTCCAAATTCCTTCATAACCACCTGATGTTATTTTAAAATCTGTACATTTTGGTAACTTATCAACTTCTACACCATTTTCTTTATATAAATTGATAGTAGTTTCATTTTCAGGACGACATAAAATATTCTCAACTAATGTTTGACCTGTTTCTGTATTTTGTACTACCTTTTTATCTGAACCCTTTAAATTTTTTGTACAACCAGTTAAGGTAAATAAAGTTAATATTACCAATAAAACTGTTAATTTCTTTTGCTTCATTCTAAATCTCCTTTAATATATTCAACTTTTTGAATGCATTATGAAGATTATCTCTCATAGAACTAAAATCTTCACTTAATATGCCTTTCTTAACTATTATAATACAATTGAAGCCTTTTTGGTAGCTTTTTTCATCTATAATAGCTCTTAACTGTCTTTTTACGTGATTTCTTGTGACAGCATTACCAACTTTTTTACCAACAGATAAACCAAAATGATATTGATCACTATTGTTTTTTTCTATATATATAATATAGTTTTTATATCGAAAAGATTTATTATTTTGAATTATTCTATCAAAATCAATATTTCGCTTTAAAACATTTATTTTTTTCAAACTATTCACCTCAAATAACTAAAAACCACTGATTGAGAACCAGTGGCATAGAATTAATGAGCTAAAACTTTACGCCCTTTTCTTCTTCTAGAATTAACCATTTTAGTTTTAACACGAGTTAAAAATCCTAATTTTTTACTTTTTTTACGATTATTTGGTTGATAAGTTCTTTTCATTTTCTACACCTCCCGGCTAAAATTTCGCTTTGCTTTATCAATTATATATATAAAATAACATTTTGTCAATTATTTTTTCACATATTAATATTTTATTCATGTAGTGTTACAATTGATGTGAGACCGAGATGGTATACAAAAAACGATAGATACCTTA
>CANTWP010000082.1 GCA_947853245.1 uncultured Bacilli bacterium
TCTTTATTATCTCCTATCCACTTAAGCCATACAGGAACCTCTCCTTGTATAGAACTTAAATCCATACCAGATATATTACCTGTACTTCCACTAGCATTTGAAGAACTAACTGTATTCATTTCATCAAATCCAGCAAGTGATTTTTTCATATCTTTAGCGCTCTTTGCTGATTTGTTCATCGCATCGGCACTTGCATTTGCAAATAAATTAACACCAAACCAAGCATTTGCAATATAATTTACATATTGAAGTAATTTGTATGCCCATGAAATAAGTTTTTCAATAACAGGTTGTAAGCCACTAGCAAGTGCGTATTGCATATACTCAATTTTATCTGCTATTTTGTCATTATATTGAGATATAGTAGATATCATCCTTCTTACAAACCCATAAGCACTTTCAATAGCAAATATACCCAATGCCCATTTACCCATTTTTTTAATAACACCAGATGTTTCTTTACTGGCATTTTTAATTTGTTTTTCTACATTAGATAAATCAGTTCTATTTAAATCTACTTGTTTTTGTTTTAAATTACTTAATTGATTACCTAATTTTTCGTACTGCGCTTCTAGTTTAATTGTATCTCCAACTTCAAAACCCATATCCGCTTGTTTAAGCTTATATTCAATTTCTTTCATTTGAGATTCAATATAATCTATCTGTGCATCAAAGTCTTTTGTTTCCACTTTGGTTCCTATTCGTAACCAACCATCATATTTCATTTAACCATCACCTTTCTATGCCTGTTAATTCATAGAAAGCATTAGCACTTTTTTGTTGATTTTCAGATAAAACTTTTACTTTTTTCCTCTTCAACGCAACTCTTTTTTGTGCTTTTTGAATTTTTGTTCTCTCCTTATCATCTTTTATTGTTGAAGTATCGTATGTTCTTAATTCTCTAACTCTATTTAATACACACCCCTCAGTAAGACCATTTAAATACATATAAAAATCCCACCAGTGCATATTCTCTTTATCCAGGATAATTCCATAGTCTGATTTAAAACTTGCTTTTATTAATCCTATATCTTGCCTAAAATCCATATCTATTTCTTCATGATCATCAATGTCATCTTGATTACACGATATAAATTTAGTTGCTAGTCTTAATAATTCATCATAGTTTTGTTTATCTGCTATTCCCTCATCTCCGAATAAAAGATAGATAATAGCTAAACTTCTTTCATAATCTCCTATGGTTTCATCTCTTGCTACTTCATCACATTTTAAAGCGATTCGATAATCTGTATTTATTTTATATCTCTTGTTATTAATTTCAACAAATTCAGGATTATTCATTATTTGAGAACATTACTTTCCTTATTAACATTTTTATATTTATCTTTAATCTTAGTTTCAATATCACCGAATCCTTTTTCGATTATTGGCATAACAGGTTTTAGCATTTCATTAATGTCATCATACATAGAATAATAAGGCTTTCTACCATTAAGAAGCTTCTTAGTTCCACCCTCTCCTACAAATAAATCTAAGGCTTCCATTTCTCTTTTATAAAACTCACTAACTACTTTTATTTTTTCTTCCTCATTAGCACTTAATAGTTTTTTACCTCTTTTATCTTCCTTTTTATCAATAATTGCAAATTGCATTTTTACATATTGAACATTTTTACGATGTCTTTCTTCACATTCTTGATATTTTAAAGGTAATTCAATATCCTCTAAATCAAATTCTAAGTGTTCTCCTGTTTCTTTTCCATCATAATCTTTAATTCCAATACGGATAATATTATTTTTCTTTAATTGAATGAAATCTGTCATAGTTTCTATTCCTCTCTCTTTCTATAATAAAAAATAGGCTAGAAGAATAATCTCCTAGCCCCTGTTTTGTCTTTATTCAGCAGTTGGTGTGAATACAGGTGCTCCCGCTGTAATTACACTTGTACCTTCTTGTGGATCTCCGTTGAAATAGATTGAATATCCTATTTCTGCGTTTTCTCCTAAAAAGGTTGATACTGGAGTTATACAATTACTCATTTTTGATGGATATGTCATAACAGAATCAACTTCTGTACCATTCCATATATCAACTTCCAGAATACGTCCTTTAACTGCATTTCCAGTTTTATCACGCAAAGTATTCATATATTCAAAACATGGCTCACCCTTATAACATTTTTGAGTTAAATCCATTTGTTTTTGATTACTTTCATGTTCGCTTGTTGCATTCTTATCTATAATCCATTTTTCAGTACTGATTTGTGGATTATAAGCGATTTGACCTTCTGTAATACCAAATCCCAACAGTTTCCATGTTGGTTCTTCAGCACTCGGAGTTATATCCAAATAAAAAGCAAACTGGTCTCTTGTTAACTTTTCGTAATCCATATACTATTCCTCCTCTTTTTTCTTTAATTTTTTTTGAAGTTTTAAAAATTCATCTTTAGTTATTGGCTCAATATAGCCTTTTTCATTTAATTTCCATACACTTGCAAAATCTTCTACGTTTTCTAATACATCACCTTTGATATATTTTTTACCTTTATAAGTACAATTTTTAGAAAATTTAATTGTTTTCATAAATTATCTACCCTCTCTATAAACTATTTGTATTTGAATCGAGAATACTGCTGTTTGCGTTTCGTTTACCTGTAATGAACCAACATTAAGACATTCAATACTTTCAATACCATCTATTTCTGGTAAAATGCGATTTTTATTATTAACCTTTATTTTATTTTCTAATTTCTCAAAAAATCCAATATTGGATAAATTATCATCCTCATCAGCCCCATAAGGCATTCTGCTACTAAAATTATAAATTTCTTTATATTTTGACATAGGAATAATCCAGTTTTCCACAATTGGTTCAACAGGTATTCTATTAACAGAATAATTGTCAGGATCATTTGATAAGAAATCCACATTTACCAAACATTCATTATCTAGTACCTTTTCACAAATATATTTTTTAACTTTATTGACTCTTAAACTTTTGTTATCCATCATTTACAACCTCGTTCCATATATTTTTGGGTATTTGCTAATACTTTGCTACCTTCTGCAGACCACATTCGCTTTTCCCAATGAGAACCACCTAAATTAGTTTTAAGAGGTCTACTGGTAGGAATTTTGGCAACACCAGGTCTAGACCAAAAACCGTAATCTTCGTTATAAAAAGCACCTTTTTTAGTTTTAGGATCTACATATAACATCCCTACCCATTGATAATGAGAACCTGGATGATTATATTGGATATAGTCAGGCGCTAAGCTAGCACTCATATTAATTGAACCACTAGCACCGCCTACAACATATTTACCCATATAGCGATGACATTCATTAGTAA